>JAAZDL010000098.1 GCA_012512795.1 Mycoplasmatota bacterium | reverse complement strand
TTCTATTTTTATCATACTACACCTCTTCCCTATAAGTATTCTTAACAGTATTTTTAAATAGTTTTCTAGAATACCTATTAGTAATTAAAATTGACATCAACAGAAGTATTGCATAAAGAATACTATAATCATATGGCGTAATATACTCAGCTAAGTTTTTAATATACTCAATATTTAGAGCAAAGTCCAAAGAGACAATCATAAAACATATAAATAATATATAAGATAAGTGTGATATAACTAATAATTCAATGTTTAAAAGTGCTCTTGTTCCTTTAGCTGATGCACCTAAAATTCTTAATGTAGAAAAATATACATTTCTAGATTTTAAAACTATTTTAATAATAAAGTATGATATAAAGAATAACGTTACTATTAAAACTGCTAAAGATACTACTTTTATGATCTTAAGTATCCTTAAAAATTCTTGACTATAATTAAATAAAGCATCAGGCATATATAATGTTGATAATCCATATTCTTTTAACTCTGTAATTGTTTGAGAAGCTAATTTTTCATCTTCAATCATAACACTACTTTGAAAGAACCCTTTAGAAAATAAACTTAAATATTGTGATTCATTTATAAATATAGCACCATTATAATTATCATATTTGTATCCAGTTAAATTTGCAAAAGTTTTTTTAGTATACATTTTTGATACTTTTAAATTTAGAGAAGTTTTATAATAAAGATTTTCTAAGTTTATATTAAAAGAATAATCTTTACATTTAAAGTTTTTACAATTATAAGATAAATCTTCTGATATTACTACTTTTCCTGCTGGAACTTTTTTGCTTGGTAATATTTCATTATATATACTATAAGGATAAGAAATATATTCCATACCTGCAAAAGTATATTTAATCTCACTATATTCTTTGTTAACATTATCACTAATCTTTTTAACTATCGCATCATTTACATAAAAGTTAGAATATCCGTAGTTATTTAAACTTTGTTTTTTAATATATTTTATACCTACTATCTTAACTTTATATGCTTTGTTATTAATATAATCATACAGATTCTCAATAGAATATTCAGAGTTTAACACATCTTCTTTGTTATTTTCAATATAATAATCATTTTCACTAACTTCTATTACGATTTCTTTATCATTCTCTGGCATTCTTCCTTCATCTATACCATCTATTAGATTTAAACTTAATATCCCACCATAAAAATAATAAGAATCACTACTTAAACTTACATAACTATCTAAACTTAAATCATCTTTTATTATACCTTTTACATTATTGATTTTCTTTATATTAATATAGTCTTCTTCAGTAAAAGCTTTGTTATCAAGTTTTTTTATAACTATTCTTTTATTACTTGTGTTTTGAAAAAATTGATTGTAACCTTCTAAACTAGTTAAGTATTCAGCTTCTTTAAATGAAGACATAGCAAAGAACATTGCAAATACAATGAAAGAATATACAACAAATATTAATAAGAATTTAATAGGGATGTTAAATGCATTTCTAAAACCTAATCTTATTTTGTTATACCATTTAATATCTTTAATTTCATTGTCTTTATTTAAAGTTACACTATTAAAATCTTTTATCTTTTTATCTTCTAACACTTTACCATCATGCATAGTAATCTTTCTAGTAACATATTCTTTAATTTGATCATAGTTATGTGTTACGACTATAACTAATTTATCTTTCGAAATTTTGTGCAATAATTCTAATACACTTTTAGAAGATTCTTTATCTAAATTCCCCGTTGGTTCATCAGCTAATATAAACGGAGTATCTTGAGCTAAAGCACGAGCTATCGCAACTCTTTGTTTTTGACCACCTGATAATTTAGATACTTTTCTATCTTTATATTTTTCCAAATCTACTTGTTTAATAATTTCAATTATTTTTTTCTTAACATCTTTTTTTCTAGCTCCATTTAAAAGTAGAACTAATTCAATATTTTGATAAACTGTATAACTATTAACTAAATTAAAATTTTGAAATATATTTCCTATATATTTCTTACGATAAGACTCATAGTCTTTTTCAGTATAATGACTTGTTTCAGAACCATTAACATACATTTCTCCTTCTTCGTAAGAATCAAGTCCAGAAATGACATTTAAAAGAGTAGATTTACCGCTACCACTTTCACCAGTTATGGCAATAAACTCACCTAATTCAAAGTTTAAAGAAACTTTAGTAAAACCAGTTGCTACTATACCTTTACTATAGTAAAATTTTGATACATTTTTTAATTTGAGCATATTATTTCACCTTTCTTATGATTATAGTACAACTACCATTTATATATTGTCAAGCAAATAAGCTATACTATTTTTAAAGTATTTAAATATTCTTTTTTCTTACTACTTATCCTATAGCTTTCTCTTGCCTTTTGAATAGATTTATTGTGTATCCATTTATCAAGTGTTTTTGATTCAAATAATTTTATAGTTGTTTCATATTGCTTAATTAATGCATAACTAAAATACCATGCCATAGCCATTTTTATATAATATTCATTCGTTTGAACATTTGCAACATCAGAGTTATATTTAATATCAAACTTTTCATCCAAATAAAATGTTAATAATGTTACTATAGCGAAGCGTACTGAATAAATATCGCTGCTTTTTAACCACAATTTAATATTTTCATATACTTTTTTTAAGTCTTTTTTAAATATTAATGGTTTTATAGAATCACAAACAGCCCAATTATCAACATATGGTAAAAATTTATTTAAATACATAATCGTAGTATCCAAATCATTACAAGAGTTAATTATTAAAGCATGAAGAATATTTTCTTCATGATATTTGTGAGGTAAATTATTCATAAAAGATACTGATAAATCATTTTTAATTATTTCGTTACAATATTTTCTTAATTGTGGGATTCTTACTCCAATAATAGTATTAGAGTTTATGTTAGGTATTAACTTTGAATTAAATCTTGCATAGTTATCATCTTTGAAACTTTTTAAGTCATTAATAATTTTATCCATAAAATCTCCTTATTATAAAACATATATTAAAATACATAAAAAGTGTAATAAACTTCCTATATTAACAAATATATGAAATATAGTATGATAGTATTTCTTTTTAGAACCTATTATATATAACACAGCTCCTATAGTATATGCAATACCACCTAAAAGCAGTAAAGTTATTGCTCCTTTATCAAGCATTAATGAAAGTTTTCCAAAAAGAGGTAATATACACCATCCCATACCTAAATAACATATCATTGAAAATACTTTATATTTTTTTAAATCTATCGCATTTAATATTATTCCTATTATCGCAAGTATCCATACAATAGCAAATAAAGACCATCCCATAATTGAACTATATTCTCTTATAGTACATAAAATTATTGGTGTGTATGTCCCAGCTATTAAAAGAAATATAGTGCAGTGATCTAGAACTTGAAATACCTTTTTAGCTGTTAACTTAGGACTAAGTCCGTGATATATACTAGATATTGTATAAAGCAAAATCATAGATGCACCAAATATGCTTCCACCAACTATTCCATACAAATTCTTATTTTTAACAGCAAAAATTATACACAAAACAAGAGCTATTAAACCAACAACAGCCCCAACTATATGACTAGTCATATTAGCTATTTCTTCACCTTTGCTATAATTAGGTAATTTTCTATCTTTTAGTTTTATTCTATTCATGAACTCCTCGTGATGATATTATATCATATAAATATTTATACTTAAATTATTAGTCTATCTCTGTCTTTAATAACTATGCCTTCAGTATTTTTAACATTTAATAGAAGATCATCTTCCATATTTTTTATTTTATTACTTGTGTTTTGAACTTTATTTGAAATACTTTTCATTTCTTTATAATATCCTTCAATTACACTAGGTAATTTTTGCAAGTAAGAAGCGCCAGAAAAACTTCCAGGGACTATATAATCAATGGAATAAGCTGTTTTAATATGTGACAAAGATAATTCTAAATCATCTTTAAGTTTTGAGTATAAGCCATCATTTGGATAAACTATTTTTGTCATACTATCTCTTCCTTACTTTCATCTTGTACATTAAGATTAATTGTTTCTTTAATTTTATCACTGTTATTTAATATAGTATAAGCAAATCCTTTTATAAGTTCTGAAAACTTTACAAATTCATTTTTATCTAATGCTATTGTTTTAAAATAAAAAATTGATGAGTCGCCAACCCATTCTTTTGTTTCATATGGAACATTAGAAAATCTTTTAAATAGTTTAGTTATTTGTAAATCATAATCATTAGCTAAAGATATAATATCTCTTGCTATATCATCCATTTTATCTGTATCAGCATATTGAAAATCCATAAGATCACCTATTTTTCTTTTGCAATTAAAGTTTTTCCTTTAGTTTCTACTGCAGCTTTTTCTTTAGCTCTTGCTTCTTCAGCTTCCGCCTCTAGTCTAGCAATAGTGCGATAAAGTTCATTTATAGCACTATCTATTGCAGGAATAATATTATTATTTAAATAATTAGAAGTTTTATTTGCTTGCCCTTTTAAAGATATACATCTGTCATATACAGGTGTATTATCTCCATTTACTAAATAAATTTCTTTAAGTTCATGAATAGTTTTATCATTACTGTTATCAAAATCATTTAAGCTTGCTATAATTTTTTGAATATTCTGTTTTAATTTTTCATATTTTCTTATTTGATTATAGCATGCAGCAATACTCATATAAAACTCCTCCTTTATTTAAATAACAAGTTTAATTAGTCTAATCTTATTTTAGAAGCTTCTGAGCGAATATCGCTAGCATCAGAAATAACATTTTGTGATATTTGTTGAGCACCTGCTTTATAGTTTTGGAATGCTAAATTAGCATCATCAATGTTTCTTTTCATAGTAGAAACATAAGCTTGTAAAATCTCTTTAACTGATTTAACAAAATCAACTGATGCTTCTTGAATAGAACCTTTATAAGCAGATTCCATTTTAGCTTGTTCATTAAATTCTTCTATTATTCCCTCAACACCACTACAATATTTTCTAATTGCATTTTTAAGGCCTTCTAATCCGTTTTCGTCTATACCAGCAAACCCACCATCCCAGAAATTTGATAATCCTGTGCCAATACTTCCTACAATATTTTCTAATCTAGCTCTTGCTTGTGCTAAGTCTGCATCTCTTAAATTATCAGCAGCATTATTTACAGTAGCTATAGTACTTTGAACTGACATTACTATTACCCCCTTCCTTTAACAAGATTTCTGTCTAATTCATCCATCTTTTTAATAATTTGATGTAATTCTTCTTTTAATACATCATGTGAGGCTGTTAATGCATCACTAATCTTATCAACATCTGTATTCATATTGTTAATAAAACTTTCAGCAGAAGCACCTACCCATACTTTCCTAACATCTCTTTCTAATCCTATCATTCCTATTTCCATTACAGAAATAGCTCTTGCAATAACATCGATATTCATTTCTTTTAAAACTCTATCAACATTAAAAGCATCATACCCAAGTGTAGCACCTTCAATATTCAAATTCAACTAAAGCACCTCCTTAATAACTTTCAATTTCTTTAGTTTTTGACCTTGTGTCTTGAGTATATTTTACAAACATGTCAGTTAAATAATCTGCATTTTCTCTCATATTATTTCCTAAACTTATTAAATCATCTGAATAAGAAACAATATTATTTTTAATAACAGCATAATTTGCCCTGAAGTCTTTGTATGAATTAATCAATTCTAAACAAGAATTACTCTTATAGATTTCTGGTAGTTCCTCTATTTTAGAGTCTATCTTGTCAAATAGTTCAGATATTAATTCAGCATTATCTAGTATTTCCATACTAAGCGAATTTAACTCCGGTTCATTAATTCCATTGACTACAGTTGAAACCACTTTAACCTCCATATTTATTGTGTGTTTATAGCACACAATTTTCTATACTCTAATTGAATTATATAATAACGTTTCATGTCAGTCAAAGTTTAATTAAGTTTTATACGATTTGTTTACAATCAAAAAGCACATAAGTGCTTTAATACATAACGAGTTCACTACCATTTTTAATACTTGTATCTCTTATAACAAGAGCATCTTCATATATAGTATTTTCTCTTCTGTTAACAAGTGTAATATTATCTTTAATTGGGTAAATTCCTACAGTTATATCATTAATAACATTATTCAAAAGGACTTTAACTTGACTTATTGTTCTGTTTACTGGTATGTACATCTCAAAACTTTGTTCAATTTGTGGTACATATAATTTTATTAATATTTTATATTCCATTAATCTTCACCATCCATTAATGTTTTAATTACTGTATATTTAGCATCTGTTATTGAATAAGCAAGACCTTTAAAGTCATATTTTTTATCCTCAGGAATTAACTCATCACTAGAGAATATACTTTGACTACTATAGCCTGGTCCTAACCATAATCCTTTTGTGGTATTAACAGTACTATACCAAGGTTCTAATTTTAAAGATCTAATTTTTTCATACTCATCTATTAAAATAAATATGATTTTTTTAGAAGATTGCAACTTATCAAAAACATTTTGATAAATCTCTGCTCCACCTTTTGATAATATTTTTTTATATTGGGCTGCCCCTATTATAATATTAATAGCAAAATCTTGAGCATCATTTCTAGTTAAAACATCATTTTCAAGTGCTCCTACTACAGTATTAAGATCATCATTAAATAGTTTTATATCTAGCATAGGTTTTTGGAATATAGAAAGCATATCAACAACCCTTACTTTAACATTAGGTATTTTACTTAATATAGCAACTAATCCATAAATAAATTCAATATTTTCTTTTAATACTTTACTTGTAATTAAATGTATTTTCTCATCAGCAAAATTATATTTAGCAGTATTTTTTTCATAGAAGTTATAACCGATAGGCACATTTTCTAAATTAGTAATATATTTAACTAAATCTTCACTAGATACATTATCCGGAATTTTAGCTAATTGTTTAGCTTTGCAATCTCCGTAGTATTCTACTAACTTATCAGCTGTTGTTTTAATATATTCATATGTTTGATCTTCAGGAGCAATAAATGCAGTTTGAAATTCACAATATGAATCATCTTCATCAGTTAATTTAGAAATACCTCTACCAAATATCTTACTTGGTAATAAATCTCTTCTACAATTAGTAACACTTCTATATGAAGTTTCATCTTGAACTTGAAGCATTATTGTATTATAGAAATATTGTAATTGTCTACTTCTTAAAGCTGACGGAGATGATGCACTTACAATAAATATTATCCCATACTTAGGTGCGTCTCTAAACATAGTATTTAACAAGTCTGAAAGTTTTGATAAAACTTCACTTAATATATCAAAAGAATTTATAACAACCACTATTAAAGGAAGTGTTTTACCACTATTTCTAATATAATAATCGTAAGAACCATTATAATCAGAAAACAATTCTTTTCTCTTTTCTAGTTCCTCTAGTATTAATTCTATTACACCAGCAACTCTATCTATTTCATCTTGAAATACAACTTCTCCAACATGAGGAAACTTAGAGAATTTTTTCAAAGTCTCGGAACCAAAATCAACAATATAATAATTTATCTCATTTGGAGTATGTGCTATTATACTAGACCAAACTATAGTAGAAATAAGATTTTCTTTTCCAGATCCTACTTGTCCTAAAATAGCAATATTTCCTTTTAACAAATCTAGTTCTAAGAGTCCTTGTTCTTGTCTTCTTGGTTCATCATATTCACCTACTGGAATATTAAACTTAAATTTATCAGTTTTATGAGAATACTTTTTAATTAACTCGCTAATATATGAAATTGGACCAACATTTTTTAACCATAGTTGTCTTGCTTGATATACTTCTTTCTTAGTTAAAGAATCAATATATTGAACTATATTAAGTAGTTCTTCCCCTTGACTTATTTTCTTTTCATCTCTTAAAGTTTCATCATCATAAAAATTAACTGTTCTTCCTATATTATCAATATATTGAACGGATTGATCAATTTTCTTTTTTAATACATCTGAAGGAAAATATTTAGCACCAGCCCATGCTGATTGTCCTAAGTTATAATAATCATCATTTCCAACTTCTAAATAGAACGCCCCAGTTTGTTTTAAGAATGCTGCATCCGGTTTTTTAAGTATTTCGTTAGAGTCACTTTTATCTTGAACTTTTAAACATACTTTAAACTTAGAGTTTGACCATATTTGATCGTTAACAACACCACTTGGTTTTTGGGTTGCTAAAACTAAATGTACACCTAAACTACGACCAATACGAGAAATTGATATTAATTGTTCCATAAATTCTGGCTGTTGTTGTTTTAATTCAGCAAATTCATCACATATTATTAATAAATGACTTAAAGGTTCACTTACCATTGATTTTCTATAAAACTGTTGATACTTATAAATATTCATTGAACCTTCTTTTAGTTTTTCTCTAGCATTATTAAATATAGATTGTCTTCTTTTTAATTCAGATTCCATAGATGCTATAGCTCTATTTATTTCTGATTTATCTAAGTTAGTAATAGTTCCTGCTAAATGAGGTAATTTTATTTTAAGTTCAGAATTTTCAAAACTTAAAGCAAGACCTCCTCCTTTGTAATCTATTAATACAAATTGAACTTCATCAGGATTAAAATTAACTGACAAAGAAAGTATAAGTGTTATAATCCATTCAGACTTACCACTACCTGTAGTTCCTGCAATAAGACCGTGTGGTCCATATGCTTTTTCATGAATATCCATTTTAAACAATTCACCATTTTGATCAATACCTACCGGAACAGCCAGAGTATTAACAGGGTTATTATTTAACCATCTTTCACTTATATTTAATTGTTCTACTTTTCCAACATTATACATTTCTAAAAAAGATAGAGAGCTTGGAAGTTCATATTTTTCTTTTTCAACATGTATAGGAAGATTAGCTAATTTTTGAGCACACTCATAAATATCAATATCTTTATTTAATTCAGCAGTAAATTGTTTTTGATTATTTGTTGTTAACTCATTTGTTACTAAACCTGATACTTGTTCATCTATGTTAATAAAAGTTGATGTCTCACTAGGAAGAGTTGATAACCTATCATTTAACATAAGTATTGAAAAACCAACATTTTTTTTATATTTTAAAACTTTTTTTATAATAGGAATATTCCTAATATCATTTATGTCATCAGTAAAAATTAAATAATATGGTTTAGAGTTTTTATAAATATTCTCAATTTCTATTGCTTTGCCATTTTCATCTAAAACACTTTCTTCTTCTGTATTAGTTCTAAAATCAAACTCACGCTCAAGTTCAACTGATATAGTATTC
>JAAZDL010000097.1 GCA_012512795.1 Mycoplasmatota bacterium | reverse complement strand
TTGGCAGCTACTTGTTTGTTTATCTCATAATATTCTTTATGCATTATATGATTAGTTATATTTTCTTCACTTACTGGTCTAAAAGTTCCAAGACCAACATTAAGTGTTATATATAATATTTTAATACCTTTTTCTTTTATTTTATCTATTAACTCATTAGTAAAATGAAGTCCTGCTGTTGGTGCTGCTGAAGAACCATATATTTTAGCATATACAGTATTATATCTATTTTTATCTTCAAGTTTTTTATGAATATATGGAGGAAGAGGCATTGCTCCTAATTTATCTAAATGTTCCATAAATATACCTTTATAATTAAATTTAGCATGCACTATACCTTCGTTTAATACTTCTAATACTTCCATATTAAATTCTTCACTAAAGTTAATTACCGTACTTATATGTACTCTTTTTTGAGGCCTAACTAAACACTCCCATATATCTTTATCTAATTCTTTTAATAATAAAACTTCAATTTTAGCATTAGTATCACTTTTATAACCATATATTCTTGATGGTATAACTTTAGTATTATTAAATACTAAAATATCATTTGAATTCAAATAATTTATTATATTATAAAACTTATCATCAATAAGTTTACCATTATTTTTATTGACAACTAATAAGTTAGAATGATCTCTTTTTTTAATTGGCATTTGAGCAATTAAAGATTCATCTAAGTCATAATTATATGTATTTATATTTTTATAATCCATTCATCCACTAGGAAAACAGCCTAGCGATTCACCTCACATCTCGTGTAAGATTATATCAAAAAAACATATTAAAATATACTATGAAATAAAAAAAATAATAGATTATATATTATCTATTATTTCATTTAACTCTTCTTTAGTATGAAAACCAACAACTTCAAGTGTTTGAACCCCATCTTTAAAGAATACTAAAGTTGGAACACTCATAATTCTATATTCATTAGCAAGATTTCCAAATTTATCTATATCTACTTTAACAACTTTGATATTATTAGATACTTCTTCAAGTACAGGTCCCATCATTTTACAAGGACCACACCACTCAGCATAGAAGTCTACAAGTACTTTCCCTTCTTTAATTAAATCATTAAAATTTTCATCATTTAGATGTATCATATTATATTTTTCCTTTCTCTTTAAGCAAGTCAACGTTCTTCTGACTAATTATATCATATTTTAAGAATAGTTGAATAGCTTCTTTATTAAATTCTTCAGAATTATCTTTATGTCTTTCACTAATAGTATATAACTCAGTAATAGCATCTCTAGTATCTTTAATTGCATCACTCATAATTGGTGTTGAATCAAGTACTCTTTTACTTAACCATGACTCCTCTAACCCTCTTATAGTTAAAAATGGTTGATTAAATAAAAATATTAATATAAATATAATAACATAAGATTCAATAACACCTACTATAGCTCCTCCAATTTTTGAAAAGAAGCCAAGAATTACTGTTGCTTTAAGTACACCTTCTATTAATCCAGTAAGTTTTAGTATAAGTCTAAGTACTAAATATAACACTGAAAATATAATTAAGAATGCTATTACTTCATATACTAATATATTAATTATAGCAACTCCATGAAATACTCCAGCAAAGTTAAAAAATGGTAAAACTTTGTACATAAATGTTGCGATAGGAGTTCTTAAATAAAAAGCTAAAACAAGACAAACAACTAATCCAATTAATAAAACAGTTTGTTTAAAAAAACCTCTCCTCATACCAGCCATTGCTCCTGTTATGAGTAATACTATAATTACGGCATCTAAAATATACATAATAATTTTCCTTTCTAATTTGTTATTTTATATGGTGAGGTTAAAGAACCATTTCCTGATGAAACTTTAACATCATGTTTTAGTGTTATTACAGGTCTAATACTATAAGAAGAATCAACTGGCTTTATAAGTAGCTTATTTGATTCAAATATATAGTTATAAGCAATACTACCATTAAAATATGCAGGTGTCATAGTCCAGTAAGAACCTAAACTATATAAATAATTATTATTTATTGTTGTGTAACCAGCAAAAACAAGTTCATCAGCAGTTATAAGCCCTACAGGATTAGTAAGAGACATGTTTCCTCTTATATCACTAACTGTAAAAATATCATTTTTATTATAACAATTATATGATGGCCTAACTGTATCTAAAGACAATCTTTTTACAGACTGATATCCAGTATTTTCATTACTATAACCTTTTACTCCGTAAACTACATTATTGATTCTAAATTTAGTTGTTTTTCTATTATTACAATAATAAGAATCTTTAATATAACTTGAATACGAACTTAAGTTAGTAGAATACCAACTATCTAAAACTGACTTTATAATACTGGAGTTTGTATTAGTATGTTCGTTTTTATATGAAGAACCATTTACAGATCCGTACATATATCCTACATAAGCATTATAATTTGAATTATTATTAAATAAAGATGTATTTTGAATAGAAACATTATTATTACATACTCCATTTTCATAAGTACCATTATATATAATTCTAATACCTAAATCTTCGGTAGTTCTAAGTATTTTCCAACAATAATTAGCAAAAATAATATTATTATTCAATTCATCATTTTTTCCTCTAAAGAAATAAACTGTACTTCCGTTAATAGAATTATTAGTATAATATAAACCATTTTCACTAGAACTTGTTTTATAATTTATATTACTTTCTGAAGTAAATGTATTATTAACTAATATTTTATTACCAAGTGTATTTTTTTCATACAACATGTTATATTCTTTACTAGAAGGTAATATTTTTATATTAGAAGAAAATATTTTATTTTCGTTATTACTTTGATCTTCAGTTGTTTTTAAAAAAGTTATAGTCATAATATATGAGTGAGTAGTTCCTGAATTTATTAAAACATTAGAAGCTATGAGACTATCTTCAGTATTAGGCATAGCAGTTTGTGATACTAAAGCACCACTTTCTGATGATAAAGAAAATACTAAATCATCTATATTAACAAAATTATTTACAAGATCATCTAAGAGTATATTATAATATACAGCTTTACCGCCAATATTTTTAATAGTAAATGTTTTGACAATACTATCTCCAGCATGTGCATTTACCAAAGAAACATTACTAGTATCATTATATTTTACATTAATAACTTCATAAAATTCTTTTAGTATTTCATCTATTTCATTTCCATTATCATTCATAGTAATATATGCATAAGTAGAGATAAACATAAAAAAAATAGTAATTAAAATTCCAATTGAAGCAAATGCTAGTTTAACTTTATAACTATTCATACTCTACTCTCCATCCAACTATAGTATATATACAATTATATAATTATTAGTTGTCTTTTTCAATTAAAAATTGAATTTTTCACTGTTTTTTGATAGAATTAGTAAAGGGTGTGAAATAATATGATTAATGAGTGTGATATATTAGATGAAAAATACGCTAAAATATTGAGAGAAAAAAGCGATGAAGTTGTTTTCCCAATGTCATCTAAAGATAAAGAATTAATAGATAATATGATTAAATATTTAAGATTAAGTCAAGATGAAGAATATGCTGAAAAGAATAATATAAGAGCTGGTATGGGCCTAGCTGCAGTACAGCTTGGAATACTAAAAAGATTCTTTGTTATTTCGTATAAAAAAGAGGATGGAAGTTTTGAAGAATATACAGTAGTTAATCCTAAAATAATAACTCATTCAGAAGAAGAAATATATGTTGAAGAAGGAGAAGGATGTTTAAGTGTAACTACTGATATAGAAGGTATTATACCTAGATATGCAAGAATTACAGTTGAATATTATAATGTTGAAGGTGAAAAACAAACTAAAAGAGTTAGAGAAGAAATCTCAGTTGCATTTCAACATGAAATAGATCATTTAAACGGAATTATATATATAGATAGAATTGATAAAAAAGATCCATTTAAAAATATTGATAATATGAGGCCAATTTAAAATAAAGTGATTAAAATTGCTTTATTTTTTTTTATATTTATTATATAATTACAATTAGGAGATAAGAGTTATGAATAAAGGGAATTTAATTAGATTAATTATTTGGGGTACTATATGGGTTTTAGTTCTTGCTGCTGGTGTAGTTGGTATTATATCATATAACACTGGGCACGGTGTCTTAGGAGCTGTCAAACATGATTTAGAGCCTATAGTAGCAAATTTTAATAAAATGAAGGGACTAAAAAAACATTCTGATGTTGGTATAAAAATAGAAGCAAAAATAAAAGATAAGAATGTTTATGTTTCTTATAGTACTGGTGTATCTACAGCATCATTTAAATTTGAATATCAAGATATATCTGGAGAAAAGGTATTATTTATGAAATATAGTTCAGCTGATGAAGCTGTTGCTAATATAGTAGTTGAATTTATGATTGAAGCTGTATCTATAACAAATGGTCACGAAGAAGGTCTTGTCTTTGAAAGATATAACCTTGATAAGTTTACTGAAACTGGAATACTTCAAGGAGTACAAATAAAAAATACTCCAACTGATACAACAGTTTATATTAATATTAAAAAATCAATATTAGATTCTAATCTTGACAATGCTAATACATTACCAGAGGAAAATATATATATAACTGCTGATGATTTAACTACTTTAAAAGATGATTTAAATAAACCAGAAGCTAAGTTTACAGCTGCTAAAGGTAAAATATTATTATTAGTGACTAAGACTGATAAAGCATATACAATACTAGTTCAAGATACAACTGGAGAATATACAACTAATTTATATAGTTCTATAAAAGAAACTATAAAATATTTATTTGACGATACAACATACAAAAGTTTTGAAAATAATTATCCGGCTATAACAACATCTAGAAAATTCGATAAGTTTACTATTACAACTGATGCAGAAAATGTTACTAGTACATTCTTTAAAGTTAAAACTAAAATTATTAAAATAGAAGTTGCTATTGCCTCTAGCAATACTAATACTACACCTAACACTAACACTAACACTAATGATCCTAGTAATAGTAATACTAACAACAACAATAATACAAATAGAAAAGACCGTTAGGTCTTTTTTTATTTATCTAGTTTTACACTTACTAGTTTACTTACTCCACTTTCTTGCATAGTAACACCATACAGTTTATCTAAATATTCCATTGTTTTCTTTTTATGAGTTATTACTAGTAATTGGGTTTTATTTTTATAGTTGTTTAAATATTCTCCAAATATAGTAGCATTAGCCTCATCAAGAGCTGATTCTACTTCATCAAGAATAACAAAAGGGACTTCTTCTAAATTCATTATTGAAAATAACAAACTAATTGCAGTTAATGTTCTCTCTCCTCCAGATAATAAACTAAGAGGTTTTAGATTTTTACCAGGAGGTACAGCTATAATATTTATCCCACTTTCTAACACATTATTAGAATCAACTAGTTCTAAATGAGCATCTCCACCTTTAAATAATTGTTTAAACACTCTATTAAATTCATTATTTATATTATTAAATGATTTTACAAACTTATCTTTCATTACTTCATCCATATCATTAATAATATTTAATAAATCTTCTTCACTTTTAGTTAAATCATCTTTTTGCTTATTTAAAAAGTTTACTCTCGTAGATATCCTATCATATTCTTCTATTGAACCTAAATTAATATCACCCAAAGATTTAATCTTTCTTCTTAAACTAGTTACTTTTTCGCGAGCTATATTCTCATCTATTTCTAATATATATTCATTTTTAGCTCTTTCATATCCTAAAGAATACTCTTCGCTTAATCTATTT
>JAAZDL010000096.1 GCA_012512795.1 Mycoplasmatota bacterium | reverse complement strand
ATCATTGTTTCTATAAGTAAGATTCATAAAATCTTTATTTTCTTTTAAAGCATCAAAGTCTTTTTCATCTTTTATTGTTTTGCATAACCTATCTATAAGCAAGCTTTCATACATTAAAACTTTTCCAACATCTCTAATAACTTGTTTTGGAAGTAAAGTATTAAATGAAATAATTCTTGCAGTATTTTTCTTTCCATATTTGTTTGAAACATATTCAATTACTTCTTCTCTTTTAGCACTATCAAAGTCTATATCTATATCTGGCATACTAATTCTATCAGGATTAAGAAATCTTTCAAAAATTAAGTCATATTTTAATGGATCAACATTAATAATACCTAGAGCATAATTAACAAGAGATGCTGCTCCACTTCCTCTACCAGGACCAACAAGGATACCTCTTTTTTTAGCAAACAAAATAAAATCATAAACTATAAGAAAGTAATCTACATAATTCATATTTTCAATAATTGATAATTCATAAGTAAGTCTTTTTTTATATATATCAGGAACATTATTATTCAACCTTTTTTCCAAACCTTTTTTAGATAATGCTCTTAAATATTCTTTAGATTTATCATTATATATTGGTATATGAAAAGAAGAATTAAAAGATACTATATTAATTAAAGCAGAAAACTCATGTGTTGTTTTAATATCAAACAAATTATTGTTGTTTAAAAAATATCCTTTATAAAACTCTATTTCATCGTTTATAGTCTTAGACTCATCTATTAATCTAATATATTTAAAGTATTTACTATCACTTTCATTAAAATAATTAATTAAAGGAAAATATAAAACATCTTTTGTAACTATTAAAGCATTCTTTTTTTCTTCTTCAGAAGAATAATAAACAAAAATTTCATAAAAAGATTCTTTTAATAAATTATAATCTTTATAATTACATACACATATTAAATTATCATTATACTTTTTAATATATTCTATAGATATCTCATTTAAATGTTTTTCAGTAACAATTTTACATAAAGAAGTGTATCCATCATTATTTTTAGCATATAAATATATTTTTTTATTATCAATAATAATCTCTATTCCTACAATTGGCTTTATATTGTTTTTTTTACATTTGCTAACAAATTCTATAACACCAAACATATTGCTATCAGTTATTCCTAGAGTATTAATATTGTTATTTTTAGCATATAAAATTAAATCATCTATTTTTATTAGACTATTCATAAGTTCATATTCAGTTTTAATATTTAATGGAATATATTTCATATGCATCCTCTATTAGTATTTTATCAAAAAAAAAGAAAAATAAAAAGTTCTTTATAGAACTTAGTATTTATCATCTACTCTTCCAAAATCAACATTATCCATTTCTTCAATAACTTCAAGTTGATTTTCAATAATTTGTCTTAATCTTCTTTTAAGTACATTTGTATTTCGTTTTAGTAAATCAGCATGATTTTGAGCTTTTTCAGCTTTAAGTAAAGCATCATTAATTATTCTGCTAGCATTGTGTCTAGCTTCAGTTACTAACGATTCTGCTTCTTTTCTAGCTGTTGATTTTATTTGATCTCCAGCTGACTCTGCTGTAAAAATAGCACGGTTTAATGTATCTTCTATTTTTTCATAATAAGCTATTTTATTAATTAATTTTTGATTTTCTTCTTCTGTTTTTTTACTCTTTTCAAGTAATGAAGCATAACTTTTAATTATCTCATCCAAAAAACTTTGAACTTGCTTTTGATCATAACCGCGAAAAACTGTATCAAATTTTTTCATGCTTCACCTCTAAATATTTATTTTAACTTACCATTCACCTAAATCTTGGTTTTTATTATTTCCTTTTTTATTATCATCATCAGAAATATTACCTTCTATTTCAAAACCTTTAGGTGCACATAATATTATGCCAGGACCTAATTTTTGCATAGTTCCATCTATAGCATATACTATTCCATTTAAAAAATCCATAATTCTTTTAGAAACATCTGAAGTAACTCTTTTAAAATTAACTACAACTTGATTTTTCCCTTTTAAATAATCAGCTATTTGTTGTGCTTCTGAAAATGCTCTAGGTTCAACTAAAATGGTTTTATTTTTGTAATCTTTATTTCCTCTTGTATTTTCTTTAGATTCATATTCTTCATTATCATCATCTACATCACCAGATGAGAACATTTCTTTAAATCCTTTTAACGCCATATTAATTCCTCCTTATATTTTATACTACGATATAATTTTAACACACAAAACATTTAGTATCAACTAAAAACTATAATCTTATTATCTAAATTTATTTTATCAAACAATAAAATATATATCAATAAATATTATTACCATGAATCATCAGAGACTAT
>JAAZDL010000095.1 GCA_012512795.1 Mycoplasmatota bacterium | reverse complement strand
GAAATATACGGTGGTCTTGCTAATACTTGGGATTTTGGTCCTTTAGGTGTAGAACTTAAAAATAATTTAAAGAAAGCATGGCTTAAAAAGTTTGTTCAAGAAGATCCTAATAATGTTGGACTAGACAGCGCTATATTAATGAATACAAAAGTATGGGAAGCTAGTGGACATTTAAAAACATTTAGTGATCCATTAATTGACTGTAAAAATTGTAAGATAAGACACAGAGCAGATAAATTGCTTGAAGATATTGGTATTGAAGATGCTGGTAAATTTAGTAATGATGAATTAGTAAAATATATTAGTGATAACAAAGTTAAATGTCCTAATTGTGGTAAAAGTGATTTTACTGATATTAGAAACTTTAATTTAATGTTTAAAACTTTTCAAGGTGTTACTGAAGATAATAAAAACACAGTA
Organism: Mycoplasmatota bacterium; assembly: GCA_012512795.1. Classification (GTDB taxonomy): domain Bacteria; phylum Bacillota_I; class Bacilli_A; order RF39; family UBA660; genus CAG-1000. Next base: position 2,330 of record JAAZDL010000095.1, on the reverse strand, counting down.
TATTTAAGACCTGAAACTGCACAAGGAATATTTGTTAATTTCATGAATGTTCAAAGAAGTATGAGACTAAAACTTCCTTTTGGTGTTGCTCAAATAGGTAAGAGTTTTAGAAATGAAATTACTCCAGGTAATTTTATATTTAGAGTTCGTGAATTTGATCAAATGGAACTTGAATTCTTTTGTAAACCAGGAACTGAATTAGAATGGTTTAAACATTATAAAAAATATTGTAAAAACTTCCTTTTAGATTTAGGTATTAAAGAAGAAAACTTAAGATTAAGAGATCATGAAAAAGAAGAACTTTCATTCTATAGCAATGCTACAACTGATATTGAATATAAATATCCATTTGGTTGGGGTGAATTATGGGGAATAGCATCAAGAACTAATTATGATTTAACTCAACATATGAATAAATCTTTTGAAAGTTTAGAATATTTAGATCCAGAAACAAATGAAAAGTATATCCCTTATGTTGTAGAACCTTCATTAGGAGTTGAAAGATTATTTCTAACTGTTTTATGTGATGCATATGAAAAAGAAGAACTTGAAAACGATGAAAGAGAAGTTTTAAGATTACATCCTTATCTTTCTCCAATAAAAGTATGTGTGTTACCTCTTGTTAAAAAAATTCATAATGAAAAAGCATTTGAATTATATAAAAAATTATCTAAATATTTTATGTGTTCTTATGATGAAACAGCTTCAATTGGTAAAAGATATAGAAGAGCTGATGTTATCGGGACACCGTTTTGTATTACAGTAGATGATGAGACGTTAAACAATAGCACAGTTACAGTAAGACATAGAGATACAATGAATCAAGAAGTTGTACATATAGATGAATTAATAAAATATATTGAAGAGAGAATTAATTTTTAATTAATTCTTTTTTATTGAATTTGTGTATATTAAGTGATAAACTAATGATGATAGTAGGTGATTTATATGAAAAAAGGTTTTACTTTAGTTGAGCTCTTAGCAGTTATAGCAATCTTAGCTATACTTATAATAATTGCTCTTCCTAATGTTCTTAAAATGTTTGAGAAAGCTAAAAAAGATTCTTTTGTGACTGAAGCAAAAAGTATTATTAAATCATCAGAGCAAGAACTTTTTATGGATAGTAGCAAAACTAGCATAGTTTATGGTGGAAACCAAGTAAGTAGTTGTCCTCCTCCTTCAAAAAAAATGAATATGGTAGGAAGCAAAGAAGTTAGTTATATAATTAATTATGATGCAGCTGGGAACATAGTTAGATTTAGAGTTAGTAACGGAAAATATTATATTGAAAAGACATCTGTTGTTCCGGGTTCAGGTGTTAGAATAGATCAAATTACAACAGCTGATTTATTAGAAGATATACCAGACGATTTTTTCAGTTGTACTCTTTATACAGCAGTAGAAAACTCTTTTTATCAAAGAATTATTGATGATAATAATCCTAAATCTGATTCATCAATTGATTTTTCTTATCCATCATCTTCTACAAATGGAAGAGGGCTTTATTATACATCTAATAACAACTATGGAGAAGATGGTGAAAGAATATATTATTTTAGAGGTAGTGTTAATAATAATTGGGTATCACTCGGTGGGTATCTATGGAGAATAGTGAGAACAACTAGTGAAGGTGGAGTTAAATTAATATATTCAGGTAACGGAAGTGGAAATTCAAGTGGTTTTATAGGCGGTAGTAGTACATTTAATGATTTTTATGATGATTTTTATAGTGTTGGATACACTTATAATCAAAATAGTTATGGTGGAGTTCAAAATAATAGTGTAGTCAAAGATTTAGTTGATAATTGGTATGATAATCATTTAGATTCATATAACAATTATTTTAGTACTACTGCGGTTTTTTGTAATGATAAAAGTGTAGCTAGATATACAGGTTGGAATTATATATTCCCTCCTTATGATAGATTAGTATTTTGTTTAGATGATAGTTTAGCTTATGGTTCGTTTGCTAGGCCTACTTATGTTTGTTCAAATAATAATAAAAGCAGATATACTGTAAGTTCTAGTACAGGTAATGGATACTTATCAAGACCAATAGCGCTTCTTACAGCAGATGAAGCCGCTTATGCTGGTTTAGTAGATCATTATTGTCATGAGTCAAGCCTCGATTCTTATATTAATGACAATGCTAATAATATTGATTATGGCTGGTGGCTAATGTCTCCAGATATTTACGGTGGTGTGTTTTCTGTAAAAAGAGGAGGAGGTTTAGGAGGAGAACTATATGCTTATTATATTCGTCCAACCATTTCTCTTAAGTACTGTGTTATTACAACTGGAGGAACTGGAACAAAAGCAAATCCATATAT
>JAAZDL010000094.1 GCA_012512795.1 Mycoplasmatota bacterium | reverse complement strand
TTGTTGAATAAGTTATAATCCTCTGTATAGAAATATGATGTTTCAACATATTTACTATTTATTAAATCATCATAATAATTAGAAAAGCCTTTTAATAATGATATAATAATCATCATAATTATAGATAATAAAACATACACTTTAGTTGTTTTACATCTTAAAAAACTCTTAATAATAATCATCCTAACCACCATTAGATAGAATATTTTTTGTAGAACTTTTATATATAAGAATAACATTATATATAGTAATTATTATCGGAATTAAAATAATTATAAGAAATGATACTATAAAGCAAATACCATTAATAGCAAAACCTCCAATTAATAATTCAATACTTATGAAAAAGGAATTATACTTTTTTAGTAAATAAATAATAAGAATTGTAATTATTAAACCAATTAAATAAATAAATAAATTATAAAAAAATGTTTCAAATGAATAAATATAACATAAGTCAGAGCAGTTATAACCGGATGATTTTGCGACTCCTATATTTATTTCTTCTGATATCATTCGCTTTTTTATATGTGATAATGAAATAAATAAAACACCAAAGATTACAAGAAATAAAACAACCACTATACTAATATTTAATGTTTTTATTAATTTAACATCTAATGAACTATTTAAGCCAATTACTTCAAATCCTAAATCAGACAATTTTTGAATCACTAAATTGACATTATTAGTTGAATCAATTACTACATTATATCCTGTGCTAACAACAACAGAAGCATTATCATAATTGACATTTTCTTTCCATAATTCCAAAATTTTATCGACAATCTCATTCAAATCTGTATCTGTTATATAACAAGTTCTATTATCGTTAAATAATTCAGTTGAATCATAAGAACCCATTATTCTAAATTCTTTAAAGTACTCATTATTTTCAGTTGGTCTTTTGTTATTATCATACTTGAAGTCATAATATTTAACTTTTAAAGTCTTATTAAATAAATCTTCCAAATTGATTTGCTTATTCTTATCAATTTTTAAAATATCTTCATATGGATAAAACTTTTCAGGGCACACTATTACACCAGATTTATCGTTTATTTGTTCAATAGATTTAACAAATTGCGGCCAAGTGTTTTTAGTGGCTCTTTTTAATGTAATAAAACCATCAAAATTTTCGTTAGATATAGAAACAATTTTTAAATTAATTTCTTGATAATCTCCTGGATAAACATCAATAACATTGTCGATACTTATAATTTTATTAATAATATCCACTTCTGTTTCAGTTGTATTATTAATAATACTAACTGTTCTAAATCCAATATTTTTAGTTATACTTCGATCTATTATTTTTGTAACATTATTACTAAATATTAAAACTAAAGAACATAAGATACAACATATTAATAATATAATAAAATAAATGTTACTATTCTTTCTTCTTAAATTATATAAAATAGAAAGTTTCAACATATCACTTTTCATCATTTAAATCACCGGTAAACATTCCGTTTTTTAATTCAAAAATTTTGTCTGCATAATTTTTAATCTCGCCACTATGACTTACAACAATAATACATTTTCCATTTTCGGATAATTTTTTTAATAATTCGAATATTTGTTTTTCGTTTTTTTCATCTAAATTGCCGGTTGGCTCATCTGCAAGCAAAATACTAGGAGAATTTGCTAAAGCCCTAGCTATTGAAACTCTTTGCTGTTCGCCTCCTGATAACTCTTTAGGAAAATGTTCTTCTCGGTCAGATAAATCAACTATTTTTAAAAGGTTCTTAGCTAAACTAATTCTATCTTTTGATTTAATATCCTTATTAATATACATTGGTAAAACAACATTTTCAATTGCGGTTAAATTATTATTTAGTTTGAAATCTTGAAATATAAAGCCAATTTTTTTCATACGTATTAAAGCCAATTCTTTATCATTTAATAATGATATATCTCTATTATATAATTTATATGTTCCCTTAAATGAATTGTCAACTGTTCCTAGCAAACTTATTAGTGTGCTTTTGCCAGAACCACTTCTCCCCATAATAGCATAAAAGCAACCGTTATCAAACGAAACATTAATATTATCTAGTGCTATAATTTCTTTATCACCCTTTTTATAAACTTTACTAATGTTTTCAAGTTTAGCTACTTCTTTTATTAAAACTTCTTTATTCATTTCGAACCCTTCATTTCAAACTTACTATTTATCTTCTAGTTATTATTATATCACGAATAATTCCAATTGTATATCGATGAAATAATTAATTATTGATATACGTGAATTATCATTTGGAATTCCTTTTTTACAGATAAACAGTAATAAGTCTAGGAAACATCTTTGTTTTTAATAAAACGGAATTTAGTTTGAAAATTCACTATAAAAAAAATTTAGCTTAGCTAAATCTATTTATTTTCTTCTTTACTAACTTTAATAGTTTCTTTTCCTTTATAGAATCCACATTTAGTACATGCTCTATGAGGGGCTAATACTGCACCACAATTACTGCAAGTTGTTATTGTAGGAGCATCTTTCTTTAAGTGAGTTCTTCTTAGTCTTTTAGCAGTTTTACTAATTCTTCTAAATGGTAAAGCTCCAAATAAGGTAATATTTAGTTTCATTTTATTCCTCCTTCATTTGTCATTTCCTATAAAAATATATAGGCTCTTCCGTTTAGATATTTTCCCACAAAACTACGAAAATAGCAAGTATTTTCTATTCTTTATTTAAAAAATTGAACAAAAGATATGTATTTGCTATAATTATATAAATAAAAAAGAAAAAAAGAAAACATTGAAAGAAGTTGATTAATAATGAAAATAATAGGTATTGTTGTAGAATATAACCCTTTTCATAATGGACATTTATATCAAATAAAAGAAATTAAAAAAATATTTAAAGATTCTTTAATTATAGTTTGTATGTCTTCTTCATTTACTCAAAGAGGAGAATTATCTATTTTAAATAAATATGATAAAACTAAAGTTGCTATTGAAAATGGAGTTGATATAGTTGTTGAACTTCCTTATGTATATAGTGTTCAAAGTAGTGATATCTTTGCAAAATATTCAGTTTCATTATTAAATACTCTTCATATTGATACTTTAGTTTTCGGAACTGAAACAAAAGACATAACAAATATTATTGAAGTTGCTAATGCTCAAACATTGAATAAAGAATATGATTTACATGTTAAAAAACATTTGGATAAAGGAATTAGTTATCCAGCTGCTTTAAGTAATGCTTTAAAAGATATTGGAAGTTATAGCATTGAAAGTCCAAATGACTTACTAGCTCTTAGTTATATAAAAGAAATATATAATAGTAAATATAATATTGATATTTATAATATAAAAAGAACTAATGATTTTCATGATAAATTATCAAATGATAAAATAGTATCAGCAACTAATATTAGAGAAAAAATTAATAATAATAAAGATTTTTCTAAGCAAGTACCTAAGAATGTTTATAATATTTTAAAAAACAAAAAATTTGATAATAAATATTTTGATTATTTAAAATATAAAATATATTCAGAAGATGATTTAAATAAATATTTAGATGTAGATGAAGGATTATCAGTAAGAATTAAGAAATATATTGATAAATCTAACTCTACTGATGAGTTAATTAAAAATATTAAAACTAAAAGATATACATACAATAGAATTTCAAGAATGTTAAATCATATATTATGTTCTTTTACTAAAGAAGAAAATAATAGAGTTAAGAATATTGAATATATAAGAATATTAGGATTTAATGAAAGTGGAAAGAATTATTTAAATAGTATTAAAAAAACTATAGTTATTCCAGTTTTAAATAAATATGATACTAAAAAGTATAAAACTTTAGAAATTGAAAAAAGAGTAACTGATATTTACTCTCATTTATATGAAAATATAATAGAAAAAGAAATTAAAAATATCCCTATTAAAATAAAAGAAGAATAATCTTCTTTTATTTTGCTTCATACCAACTATTTCCATAATTAGTTTCTACTTCTAACGGTACTGATAAAACACATATATTCTTCATTGTTTCTTCTATAATACTTTTTACTTCATCAAATTCATTTTTATATACAAGAAATATTAACTCATCGTGTACTTGTAGTAACATTTTTGATTTTATTTGCTTTTCATTAAATATATTATATATTTTAATCATTGCCATTTTTAATATATCAGCACTAGTGCCTTGTATTGGAGTATTAAGAGCCATTCTATCACCCATAGATCTAATAGTATAATTAGTATTTTTTATTTCTTCTATTTCTCTTTTTCTATTAAATAACGTTCTAACATACCCTGTTTTTCTTGTCTCTTCAACTACTTTTTTCATATATAAATCAACCTCAGGGTACATAGTTAAATATTTATCAATATATTTTTTAGCTTCTACTGGACTAATATCTAAGTTTTCTCCCAAACCAAATCCACTTATTCCATAAACTATACCAAATATTACAGCTTTAGCAGTTCTTCTTTGATCTTTAGTAACAGCATCCATATCAACATTAAATACATCAGATGCCACTCTAGTATGAATATCTTCTTTATTTATAAAAGCATCTTTTAAACTTTTAGAATCACTTATGTGAGCTAAAATTCTTAATTCAATTTGAGAATAATCACTAGATAATAATAGAGCATTATCAGGAGCAATAAAAGCTTTCCTTATCTTTCTTCCATCTTCACTTCGAACAGGTATATTTTGAAGATTTGGTTCAATTGACGAAAGTCTTCCTGTTCTAGTTCCTGTTTGTTTATATATTGTATGTATTTTTCCATCACTTAAAATATAATTATTAAAAGTATCTAAATAAGTGGTATACAATTTACTTAAATTTCTGTATTTAAGTACTTCATTAACTATAGGATGCATATCTTTATATTTTATTAATATATCATGCGC
>JAAZDL010000093.1 GCA_012512795.1 Mycoplasmatota bacterium | reverse complement strand
GTAACATACAGCGAGAAACTAACTGAAGAAGAAACTTTAAAAAGTGAGATTAACAAACTAAAAGATCCAGAATATATGGCAAGGTATGCTAGAGAAAAATATTTATATTCTAAAAATGATGAAATAATTATAAAAATTGAAGAATAATGAAAGGCTTGATATGGAAGAAGTATATAATTATATAAAGAAGAATATTGAACTTACTTCTGAAGATACTATAATAATTGGTGTTTCCGGAGGACCGGATTCAATGGCTCTTTTATATATAATGAATGAATTCAAAGAAAAAATACATTTTAATATTGTTTGTGCTCATATTAATCACAATATGAGAGAAGCAAGTAATCAAGAAAAAAAAGATTTGGAATTGTATTGTAATAAAAACAATATTATTTTTGAATATACAAAAATAGAAAAATGGGGGGACGATAATTTTCATAATGAAGCAAGAAGTGTAAGATACAATTTTTTTGAAGAACTTGTATTAAATTATAATGCGAAATATTTAATGACTGCACATCATGCAGATGATTTAATAGAAACTATTTTGATGAGAATCGTAAGAGGTTCTACCCTTAAAGGATATAGCGGTTTTTCTAGAGTTGTTAATAAAGAAAAATATAAAATAGTTAGACCATTAATTACTGTTACTAAAGATGAAATCTTAAATTTTAACAAAAAAAATAATATAAAGTTTTCAACTGATGAATCTAATAATGAAGATCATTATACTAGAAATAGATACAGACATGTTATATTACCTTTTTTAAAAAAAGAAGATCCTAATGTTCATAAGAAATTTTTAAAATTTAATGAGATATTGCTTGAGAATAGTGATTATATAGATTTTGAAGCAAGAAAGGTGTTAAATAAAGTTTTTCAAGATTGTAATTTAGATATTGAAAAATTTGTGTTATTAGATAAAGTAATACAAACTAAAATTATTTATAATATACTTGAGAAAATATACGGAGATGATTTATTAATTATAGGAAATGCTCATGTAGATCTAATATTTGAATTAATAAATTCAAATAAATCCAATAGTGTAGTTCATTTGCCAAATAATGTTATTGTAATAAAGGCATATGATGAGTTAATGTTTAGTTTTGATGAAGAAGAGTATGATGAATATGAAGTACAATTAGATAGCATCGTTAATCTCCCAAATGGTAAATTAATAGAGAAAGTAAATCAATCAAGTGATACTTCAAACTATACAATAAGACTATCAAGTAAGGAAGTTAAATTGCCCCTTTATGTTAGAAATAGAAGAAATGGCGATAAAATGGAAGTCAAAGGTATGAATGGTAGTAAAAAAATCAATGATATATTTATTGATGATAAAATAAAAACTAGTGAAAGAGAGCTTTGGCCTGTTGTATTAGATGCAGAAGAAACTGTTATATGGCTCCCCGGATTAAAGAAATCTAAACTTGACAAGAAAATTACGGAAGAGTATGATATAATACTTAAGTATTATTAGAAAGGAAAAATTAAATGAATATAAAAAAAAGTAAAAAAACAATTAACATAATGCCTTATATTCTACTTACTATAGTAGTTGTAGGTTCATATATATTTTTAAATACTATAGGTACAAAGATTAATACATTAGACTATAGTACATTAACAAATGAATTAAATAGAGGTAATGTTGAGGAGTTATATGTTACACCGAGAAGCGGACAGGGAGTTTATATTTTAACTGGTAAATTAAAAGACTATAAAAAGACTGAATCTTTTACTGTAACAATTCCGTATACTGATACAGTTATATCTTCAATATATCAATCTGCAGAATCTCAAGATTTAAAAGTTCAAACTAAAACTAATCCAGAAAGCAGTATGTGGTTGACTGTAGTAGTTAATATAGTTCCAATAGTTATATTTGGTATATTAATATATATTATGTTTACTAAACTTGGAAATAACGGCAAAGGTT
>JAAZDL010000092.1 GCA_012512795.1 Mycoplasmatota bacterium | reverse complement strand
GAAAAAACCTTATCAGAAGAAGTAATTAAATTAATAGCAAATTTAAGCGATGGTGGTCTTAGAGATGCGATTAATATTGTTGATCAGCTTTTAAATATGAATAAAGAAGAGATTGAATTAGATGATGTATATAACTTAATAGGTGATATAAAAGAAGAAAAAATATTTGAAATAATGAATAACATAATTTCTTCAAATATAAAAGAATCTTTAAAAATATTGGATAATTTGTATGAAAATGGAAAAAGTTTTATTAATATATGTGATAGACTTCAGATGTTAATTAGAAATATAATAATTTATAATAATACTACAAATTACTTTGATAAAGAATATGAAAAAAAACTTGATAATTATATAAACGTTGATATAGAAAAATGCAATATTATTTCTGAAATATTATTTGAACTTTCTAACTCTCTCAAAAAAACCTCAAATCAAAAAACTTTGATGGAAATTTATTTCATAAAAATGTTACTAATATTTAGTGATAAGAACGATCATTTAGAAGAAAAAGATGAAAAAATAAATGTAAAATCAGAAGAAAGCATAAAAAATGAGAAAGAAGAAAGGCTAGACTTATCTTATAAAAAAACTAGAATAAATAATACCCTTGCAGAAGCTGATAAAGAATTGAAAAATAAATTAGCTAATAATTACCATATTCTAAAAGAATACTTGTCTAATAAAGAATATAATTCTATTTCAAGTTTACTTTTAAAAGGAGTTCCTGAAGTAGTTTCTGGTAGAAACATATTATTCACATTTAAAAACAATTTTGAAGTAGTTTTATTTGAAAAAAATATTGAAGAAATTCAAAAATTATTAAAAATTATTTTTAACAAGAAATATGCTGTAGTAGCTGTAAACACAGATGATTGGAAAGAAATAAAAAAAGAATATATTTTATCAATTAGTGAAGGAAAAAAATATAAATATATTCCAGAAAATAATACACAAATAAACAAAAATAAGAAGTCAACAGTACTTCAAAATACTGTTGAAGATATATTTGGCGAAGATTACGTCGAAATAAATTGAAAGGGAAAAAAACATGAATATGCAAAATTTAATGGCTCAAGCTAAAAAATTACAAAACGAAATGGAAAAAATAACAAAAGAAATAGAGGAAACAATATTTACTTATGAAAATAGTAACATTTTAATTGAGGCAACAGGAAAAAATAAAATTAAAAAAATACAAATAATTAATGAAAACATTTTAGAAGATAAAGAAATTTTAGAAGACATTTTACTTGTAGGAATTAACGATGTTTTAGATCAAATTAAAAATAAAAAAGATGAAAAACTTGGAAAATATACTAATGGTCTTGGGGGACTATTTTAGAATATGTATCTTCCAAAAAGTTTCGAAAAGTTAGTTAAGAATTTTTCGATTTTACCCGGTGTTGGAGAGAAAACAGCGGAGAGATTCGTATATTCATTATATGAAAAAGAATTTCAAGAAATTGAAAATCTTTCAAATGCGCTAATTGATTTTAAAAAAAATATTAAAAATTGTTCTATTTGTGGTTGTATATCAGATTATGATATATGTGAAGTCTGTAATGATAAGACAAGAGAAAAATCAACTATTTGTATAGTAGAAGATTCAAAGAGTGTATTTTTTATTGAAAAAACAGGAAAATATAAAGGATACTATCATGTAATAAATGGATTAATTTCTCCTATAGATGGAAAAAATCCTGAGGATTTGAATTTGTCAGGGTTAATTAATGATAGAATAAACAACAATGTTAAAGAAATTATAATAGCTCTTAACCCATCTATCGAAGGAGAAATAACATCTTTATATATAAAAAAAATATTAGAAAACAAAAAAATTAAAATTTCAAGATTGTCATATGGCATACCTATGGGTTCTGATATAGAATATCTTGATCCTGTTATGATTTCAAAAGCTTGGGATGATAGAAAAACAATATCTACTGAGAAAGTATAAATAATAGGAGGAAGCATTGAATAAAATTTATAATTATTTTAAAAAAATGAGCAAAGAAGATAAAATAGTTCAAGCATTTTTAATTGGAAATGTTTTTTATAATGATTATAAAGATGAATTGCAAAATATATTTAATGATTTCTTCTTTAAAAATAAAACAAAAATTGAAGATAATCCTGATATTTATGTTCTAAAACAAGAAGAGTCTATAATTACAAGAGACATGGTAAAAGATTTATTAAAAAATTTAGCCACAACATCTCAATTTAGCAATATAAAAATTTATATTATTGACGAATGTGAAAAACTAAGTGACACAGTCTATAATTCATTACTTAAAACGCTTGAAGAACCTCAAGAAGGTGTTTATGCAATATTATTAACAAACAACATAGATGCTGTAAAACCAACTATCTCTAGTAGATGTCAAAAGATTTTTATAAGTTCTGGAAAAGACTTATTTGATAATCCTGATGAAGAAAATAAAGTATTAATTGAATTAATAAAAGCAATTGAGAATAATGGTGTAAAATCTATTGCAATAAATAGCAATATTTATAGTATAATAGAAGACAGAAGTAATTTTATAGATATACTCAAAAGTATGTTGTGTGTATATAAAGCCAGTCTTTATAAAATGTTAGAAAAAGATGTTAAAAATGAACAATACGAATTCATTCTTAAGAACAACACAGTTGAAACAATATCAAAAAAAATACTTGTAATTGATAATTTTATAAATTTGTTGTCAAATTATTTAAACAAAAATTTAAGTATAGACAGGTTTATTATAGATATGTGGAGATGTAATATATGAAAAAAATAGGAATTGAGTTTAAAAAAAATGGAAAACAATATATATTTTTTGATAATGATTTAAATCTTGCAAAAGGTGATAATGTTATAGTTGAAACTGAAAGAGGCTTACAATTTGGAAAAGTTGTTTCTTTTTTAGAAGATAAAAAAAGCAATGAAAAACACGCTGTTATTCAAAGAATAGCAACTGAAAAAGATGAAAAACAATTTAAAAAAAATAACGAAGAAGCAAAAAACGCAATGTTAAAAGCACAGGAATTTGCTAATGATTTATCATTAGATATGAAATTTATAGAAGCAACATATACTTTTGATAGAAAACAATTGGTTTTTCAATTTTTAGCCGATAACAGGATAGATTTTAGAGAACTTGCTAAATTACTTGCTAGTATATATAAAACCAGGATAGAATTAAGACAAGTAGGAGTACGAGATAAAGCAAAAGAAGTTTCTGGTATAGGGTCATGTGGAAGGAAAATATGTTGTTCTTGTTTTTTAAATGATTTAGATTCAGTCGGGATAGCTCAAGTAAAAAATCAAAACTTATCGTTAAACCCTACTAAAATTAACGGTTTATGTGGAAGATTGTTGTGTTGCTTAAAATATGAAGACGATATTTATACAGAAAATAGAAAAGACATGCCAAATGTTGGAGATAAAATTAATAATGAATATGGATCAGGAAAGGTAGTATCAGTAAATATTCCATCAAAAAAATATAGTATATTAACAGATGATGGAGATAAAATTGATATAGATATACCTTTTAATAATATTTCTAATGAAAAAAAACATAATAAATAATTTAGCATATTTTGATGACTTGAAAATAGTCCAAAATAAAGATTGCTTTAATTTTAGTTTAGATTCTGTTTTGCTTCCATATTTTGCAGAATTAACTCCTAACACAAAGAATATTTTGGATTTATGTACTGGAAATGCTCCAGTTCCTTTAATTTTGTCAACAAAAACAAAATCTAAAATTATAGGTATTGAAATACAAAAAGAAATATATAAATTAGCTATAGAGTCTGTAAAATTAAATAACCTTAGCAATCAAATTGAAATAATAAATGATGATGTTAAAAATATAGTTAAAAATTATGAAACAGATTCTTTTGATTTAATTTTATGCAATCCTCCTTATTTTAAAGCAAGTAAAGAAAGTATTCTAAATAATGAATTATCTAAATCTATAGCTAGACATGAACTTTTATTAAATTTAGACGATATTATTAAAATATCAAAAAAATTATTAAAAAATGGTGCTTCTTTAACAATTGTTCATAGAACTGATAGGATAATTGAAATAATTGATAAAATGAAAAAAAATAATATTGAACCAAAGAGAATGTTATTCATTTATCCTAAAGTAAATAAAAATTCTAACATAGTTTTGATAGATGGAAGAAAAAATGGAAAAGTAGGTCTTAAGCTGCTACCACCTCTTTTTGTTCATGACCTTGATGGAAATTATACTGAGGAAATTTTAAAAGCATTTGGGAGAGAATTATGATACAAAGTAGTTATAAAAATAATAATTTTGGAAATTTGTATATTGTACCAACACCTATTGGAAATATGGAAGATATTACTTTAAGAGCTTTAAAAATATTAAAAGAAGTTGATATCATTTTTGCTGAAGATACAAGAATAACATTAATTCTATTAAACAAATACAATATACACAAAAAAATAGAGTCTTGTCATAAATATTCGGAAATGAAAAATAAAGACAACATAATTAAAAAATTAAAAGAAGGGAAAAATATTGCTCTTGTTTCTGATAGGGGTACTCCTTTAATTAGTGATCCAGGAAATATAATAGTAAGCGAGGCAATTAAATACAATATAAATGTTATTGCTCTTCCTGGTGCTAGTGCTTTACTGCCAGCATTAAATATGTCTGGTTTAAATAGTGAAAAATTTTTATTTTATGGTTTTTTAAATAGTAAAGATTCAACATCAAAAAAAGAACTTAGAAAAATTAAAGATTTTGAGTACACACTAGTATTTTATGAATCTCCTCACAGAGTAAAAAGAACACTTTCAAATATGTTGGAAATACTAGGAGACAGAAAAATGTCCTTGGTTCGTGAAATTTCCAAAATATATGAAGAGGTAAACAGAGATAATATAAGTAATATACTTAAAAAATGTGATAAAATAAAAGGAGAAATTGTATTAGTAGTAGAAGGATCAGTAACCATTAATGAAGAAATTGACTATGTAAATGAAGTTAATATGTTAGTTAATCAAGGAAAAAGCAAATCTTCATCAATTAAAGAAATAGCTGAAAAATATAATATTAGTAAAAACAAATTATACGAAATAACTAAGGAGTAGATATGAAATTAGTAGTTGGGTTAGGAAATCCAGGAAAAAAATATGAAAAAACCAGACATAATTGTGGATTTAAACTGATTGATTATTATGCTTCTAAAAACAATCTAATATTTAAATCAAAATTTAAAGGATTGTATTCGGAACAAATAATTAACAATGAAAAAATCATTTTTTTAAAACCACAATCATATATGAATTTATCTGGTGAAGTAGTTCAGCAGTTTGTTAAATATTTTAATATTAACACTGAAGATATATTAGTTGTTTATGATGATGTAAACTATCCTGTAGGTACTTTTAAAATAAAACGAGATGGATCCTCTGGTGGACATAATGGAATTGATAATATTCTTGATCTTTTAAAAACTAATCAAATAACTAGGTTAAAAATAGGTATTTCAATGAATGAAATCCCGCTAACAGATTATGTTTTAAGTAAACTAACGAAAGAAGAAGAATCTTTAATTGAAAGAATTATGCCCACAGTTGAAAATATAATAAAAGACTTTTCTAATAATTCGGTTGATTACTTAATGCAAAAATATAACAACGAAGGAAAACATGCATAATTTTTTATATAATAATCTATTTAATTTTAATGTCAATGAGATAAAAAAAATCTCTATTACTAAGAATGAAATATATAATCAATTATTATTATATATCTTTTTTTCTTGTAAAAAGAATCTTTTGTTGGTTTTTTCTACATTAAATGAAGCTAATGAAACATATAATAACTTGAAAAATTATATAGATGATGTGTATTTATTTCCTGAAGATGATTATATAGTAAAAAGTGCTATCGCTTCTTCTTCCGAGCTTCTTTATATGAGATTAAATTTAATAAACAGTATTTTTGATGGAAAGAAAAAAATAATAATTGTTCATTTAAATAGTTACATAAAAAAATTACCTAATATAAACAAGTACAATGCAAATAAAATTAAACTTAAAATAGGCGATAAAATAAATAGAGATGAAATTGTAAAAAAACTTATCGAAATAGGATATAAAAAAGAGAGTATGGTTTATGATACTTCTGAATTTTCAGTAAGAGGGTTTGTTATAGATGTTTTCCCAATTAACGAGGATAATGCTATAAGAATTGAATTTTTTGATGATGAAATTGAAAAAATAAAATATTTTGATGTTAATACTCAAATATCTATAAAAGAAACAAATGTAATTAATATAAACTCTATTAAAGAAGACTTTGGAGATAACAATACTTCAATTCGAGATTATTTAAAAGATGGATTAGTAATTTATAATAATTATAATCAAATTTTAAACCAAGAGAAATTAATTAAACCTCAACTAACATATTTGGATTTAACTTCTTCTGTATTTAAAGTTGCGGATTTATCAAGCTCTACTGATATACATATAGATACAATTAATAATAAAGATTCACAGATAGATATTTATGCTAAAAGTATTGATAATTTTAATTCTAATAAAGAACTTTTTTTTGAAGATATTATTAAAAATAAAGGTATTTTATTTACAAATAATAAAAATCTAATGAAAGATATACAAAATAATGATATTCATATCAAAATCGAAAAAAACACATTAAATAAGGGTTTTGTGTATAAAAACAACTATTATTATTCTGAATTTGATTTATATCCCAAAAATTTAAATGTAAACTTGACTAAAAATAACAAAAATAACAGTGCAATAATGTCTATAGACAATATAAAAATTGGAGATTATGTGGTTCATAAAAAATCTGGGATTGGTATATACATGGGAATTAAGACATTAGAAAAAAACGGATTAAAAAAAGATTATATACTAATCCAATATAAAGGAAATGATAAACTTTATATGCCAGTAGAAGATATTACAAGATTGTACAAATATGCTTCCAAAGAAGGAGCTAGGCCTACCATTAATAAATTAAATAGTATTGAGTGGACAAAAACAAAACTTAGAATTAAAGAAAGAATTAAATCTATTACTGGTGAGTTACTTAATATATACAAACAAAGAAGTCTATCTACTATTGAACCTTTTAATATAGATGAAGAAAGTCAAATAAACTTTGAATCTGAGTTTGAATACGAAGAAACAATTGATCAATTAAAATCTTCTGAGGAGATTAAAAATGACTTAGAAAAATCAAAACCAATGGACCGTCTACTTTGTGGAGACGTTGGTTATGGAAAAACGGAAGTTATATTCAGGGCAATGTTTAAAACAATAATAAATAACAAACAAGCAGCATATTTATGTCCTACAACTGTTTTGTCTCATCAGCAATATAGTTCTGCAATTGAAAGATTTAAAAATTACGGTGTAAATATTGATTTAATAAATAGACATTTTACTAACAAACAAATTCAAGATAAATTAAAAAAACTAAAAGAAGGAAAAATAGATATAGTTTTTGGGACACATAGACTCCTTAGTAGTGATGTAATTTTTAAAGATTTAGGACTACTAGTAATAGATGAAGAACATCGTTTTGGTGTAGAACAAAAAGAAAAAATTAAAAAAATGAAATCAAATGTTCATGTTCTATCTGTATCTGCTACACCTATCCCAAGATCATTACAGATGTCTTTAGTTGGACTTAGAGATTTTTCTTTAATAGAAAGTGCTCCTAAAAATAGATACCCAGTTCAAACTTATGTTATCGAACATAATGATATGCTAATAAGAGAAGCAATCTTAAAAGAAATGGAACGAAAGGGACAAACATTTATTATATATAATAATATAAAAAACATGGATAACACATATGACAAATATAAAAAACTAATACCTGAGGCAAAAATATGTTATGCGCATGGCAGAATGAGTAAAAACGAAATGCAAGATATTATTTATGATTTTACTAATAAAAAATATGACGTTCTTATAAGTACAACTATAATAGAAAATGGAATAGATATACCAAATGCTAACACTATAATTGTAATAGACAGTGATAGATTTGGACTTAGTCAGTTATATCAAATTAGAGGAAGAGTTGGTAGAAGTGATAGAATTGCATACTCTTATTTAATGTATAGAAAAGAAAAAATATTAAATTCTTTAGCACTTAAAAGACTTGAGGCTATTAAGGAATTTACCGAATTAGGTAGTGGATATAAAATATCTATGAGAGACTTAGCCATTAGAGGAGCAGGAGATATTCTAGGGAAAGAACAAGCAGGATTCATTGATTCTGTTGGTGTAGACATGTTCTTAGATTTGATAAAAGAAGAATCGCTTGGTATTACTGAAGAAGAAGTTGAAAAAGAAACTGTTCCAATAGAAGTAGAGACACATATTGGAAAAGAGTATACTGACGAAGAAGAAATTATTATCGATATGCATAAAAAAATTAATTTAATTACTAACAAGCAAGAGTTAATAGATTCTTTAAATATAATAAGGGATAGATTTGGATATACCAATAGTAAATTAGAATTATATGCTCATGAAAAATATATTGAAAAAATGGTTACCGATTTGAAAATAAAGATCACAGAAAACGATAATTTAAAAATAAGTTTAAAAATAAGTAAAAAAACACTATCTAATTTGAATATAGAAAAATTGTTTGTTGGTTCTACAAAAATATCAACTAAATTCAATTTTTTATATAAAAACGAATCAGTGTTTATAACATTATTAAAAGCTACTTTAGAAAGAAACTATTTGTATTATATTGAAGAATTGCTTGAATTAATTAATAAGCTATATAATAATTGATTGTATTAGTATTTTTATGTGTTAAAATAAACATTAATTAACAGGAGGAAATAATGATAGATTCACATGCCCATATTATATCTGAATTTTATGAAGATATAGATGAAATAGTAAGTTTTTGTAAAGAAAAAGGTATAATAAAAATTATTAATTGTGCTGATTCGATAAATACAACAAAAGAAGTTATTTTGTTAAGTAAAAAATATGCAGGTTTTTTATATCCAACAGCAGGAATTCATCCAGGAAATATAGATGATGAAAATAATAAGATAGATTCTTTGGAAAAACTAATAATTAGTAACAAAG
>JAAZDL010000091.1 GCA_012512795.1 Mycoplasmatota bacterium | reverse complement strand
CAGTTTGATTTTTAAGTTTATAACTTTCTTCTTTTAATTCAAAAACACCATCTCGTTTAACTTTCTCAGCTTCGCGTTTAGCATCTTGAATTAATTTATCAGCGTATTTTTGTGCTTTACTAACCTTAAATTTGTTTACTATTATCATAGTAAAGGCACCAATAAATAATCCAACTACAACAAGCAAAATGGAGATAATTAAGTTTTCCATAATTTTCCTCCATTATTTTCTTTCTAGAAGTATTAAACTTCTATATATATTTTAAAGTTTTATAGCATAATTGTCAACTTATTAATTTTTATCTATATCTAGTAATTTTAATTTTTCTTTTCTTTTTTTTCTTTTTGCTTAAAATAATTGTTATCATAATTAGCATTATTACTATTAATACAAACAGTTTGTTAATCCAAAGAAAATTAAATAAACTAAATGTTAATGTACTTGAATAAACTAAATCAAAAGTTTTTAATACTTCATCTTCATATTTTATAGTAATTGTCCCTAAAGATTTTCCTATTTTATCAAAATAAGATAATTCATTAATTCCATTATATTCATATATTATTTTATCTTTATCAAAATTATTCTTTAAATAATAATCTATTGTTTCATTAGAGTATATATCTATAGTTTTTTCTTTAGCATATTTAGTATTCAAAGTAACTACAACATCTTCTTTGTCAACAATATTTTGATAACTATAGTTTTTACTATAAAATTGATAAGTATTAACTGCATCTTTTACATGTTCAGAACTTGTTTTACCAGGAGCATTAAGTGTCACTAATAAATAATCCACATTATTTATAGTTGCTGTTGATGCTAAAGAATATCCTCCTTCATCAATATATCCAGTTTTAGAGCCTGTAATATAAGAGATATTTTCATTTATTTTATTATTATAGTAAATAAGTGTACTGCTCATTCTAATGTTATTAGTTGAAGTATATTTTTTAGCACTAAAAACTTCTTTAAACTTTTCATTTTTCAAAGCATATTTTAAAAGTAACGAAATATCATAAGCTGTGCTGTAGTTATTTTTATCAAAAAGCCCAGTAACATTTGCAAAGTTAGTATCTTTCATATTTAATTCTTTTGCTTTTTCATTCATCAATTTAACAAATTTATTTAAGTTACCTGAAATAGATATAGCTAAAGAATTTACTGCATCAGCCCCACTTGGAAGCATAGCTCCATATAATAAATCATTATATGTTACATAATCTCCTACTTTAAATCCTGCTATTGATACATCCCATTCTATATCACTAAACATTTCATTTGTTAATAATATTTTTTTATCATATGATTCAATATTTTCAATAGAAACAAGAACACTCATCATTTTCGTAAGACTTGCTATATAAGACTTTTCATGAGATTTTTCTTCAAGTAATACTTTATCATCATTCATATTATACAAAATATATTTATCACTATTTAATGATAATTCCGATCCAAATATTGAACTAGTGAATAAAAAAAAGAGTATGAAAATACTACATATCTTTTTTTCCATATTTTTTCTTTTCCCTTATCATAAAATTAGATATAACACCTTCTATTTCTATTGCTCCCTTAGGATCCATATTAGATAAATAAATGTTTTCTTTAATTGTATCAACTTCTATATCACTCCAAATAAGATTCTTCATAACTTTCATATCATTATACATATCAGGTGTAACACTAGTAAAAAAATATCCCCAAAATACTCTTTTTTTACCTATTAATAATCTTTTGCTAGTTAAAGCAATAACACAAGAATTAATAATCATAAAAGAACTATCATTCTTTTGGCCACAAAAGGCATATATAAGTTTTTCATCTTTAGATAAATGCATATCAACTACTGCTGCATGTTTTTTAATTCTAAACGCAACAGTCAAAGGATATTTACTTTTAAATTCTTTTACTTTTTTATATACTTCGTTCATTATATCACCTAAATAAAATTATACTATTATATTAAGTAAAAAACAATAAAATATCTTATATTAATCTATAAGATATTTTTCATCTTTTAAATATTTCATAACATCATTTAAAACAGTTGTTGCTCTTGATGCTATAAAATCATATTTAAATTCTTTTAATTTGTTATCATATTTAAAATAAACATATGATTGATATTTTGTATAATCAAGCCATGATCCTAAAAATGATTTTTGTTTATTTATTAATTCTTTATACTCATCTAAACCTATTGTATCAAATCTTTCAATATATCCACTTTCAAACTTAATACCATTAAAATTATATTTTTTGCTTCCGTTTTTTAATTTTGATTCTATTCCATTTGATAAATCAGTTGGAATAAAAAACTTTTTAAATAATTCATCATAATTACTTCCAAAACCTAGCAAAGAAGCAAGAACTCCATCACTTTCTTTGTACCTAGATGCTTTTCCAAAAGTGGAATCGTTTAAAAAAGCTAAATATATTTGATATTTTTGTTCTTTAGTAAACTCATATACATCTTTAAATAAACTAAAAATGAAAAGAGAAATACAACATACATCAGTTAATATTTTATTATTAACATTAAGCGCATCTGGATGATGATCAATACACCCTATTACATTTGCATTAAAACCAACGGATTGAGATCTATCGTTATGATCAGTTAAAAACCAATTATAGTTAGTTATATTTTCTTTTTTTACAACAACTGGCTCAAAAACCATACAATCATCAACCATATTTTTATTATATTCATCAAAATCATAATTTTCATCTAAGACCGCATAATATGATTTTATATCAAAAAAATTAAATATTTCACTTAATATTTTTGAAGATACTGCGGAATCAATATCTATATTTGAATGCCCTATTATATAAATAGGTTCATGTTTTTTATATATTTCTAAGTCCATTTGCACTCCTTAAACTAAATTTTATTTATTTTATCTTTAATAATCATATTTATAGATTCAATTACAAAATTATAATTATTTCTATTAAACTCATTTATTATTTCATTTATATCTTTGTTTATTCTGTTTGATAATTCGTTATTTAAATTATTATTATCATAAACAAAAGTAATAGAGTTTATATAATCAATAAAATTTGAAGATATATTTTTATTGATTGAACAAGAATTTTTTTCATGTATTTTTTTAATAAATGATTTAGTTGATTGTTTTATTATTTCAGCATTAGTTTTGCTATCAATGTAAGTACTAATAATTTTTTCATATTTATAAATAATATCTACATATCTTTTGATAGTTTCACAATTTATATCTATTAAAGAGTTGATTAGTTGTTCTTCCATGTTTTTAATTATTATTTGTTTATTTATTGAAACTTTATATTTTTCAAAAATATGAACGATTCTAATTACTAGTCTATTTTGAAATGCTGTAAACAAAAAATTATTATCTATGATAATATTCTTACTATTACTTATAATTAATTTCATAACATCATTCATATATTTATTTTATCATAAAGATTAATATTATCATTATTATTAACTAATTATTAACATTGTGTTGACTAATAATCAATAAAAAAAAAGACTAAAATAGTCTTTTATTTCCATACTGCGATAAAATGTGTTGGAGAATATATTGAAACTAAATCATTTGGCTGATAATACTTTCCATCAACAGTGTTATACCAACCTATGAATATTTTATATTTATTTAATTTAGGTTTTTTTAACATATACAAAGAACTTTCAGTAACAAGATAATCTTTTTTGTTTATTATATTATCATCGCTTGTTGTTACCATCCATAAATATTGTGATTTTGCATTAGTCATTGGTTTTAACCATAGATCTTCATTTACTTGATTTTTAAGTAAATAATAAGTAAATATATCTTTACTAAGACCATATACAGACAAATACTTAGCTTCTTCCATTCTCATTCCTACAAACATATAATAAGGTACTATATCTTTAAAATCACTATATGTATATAAGTTTTCTTTATTATTAATAATATCATTTCTAGATGATGGCCATGTAATATTTTTGTTAAATCCATATAAATTTGATAATATTACAGTTCCATCAGTTGTTAACATGTTGTTAGCTATTACATTATAATACCTAGTTGATACTACATGGTAATATTTAACTTTTTCATATTTTGTTTCAATCTTTTTAATTATTACTTCATCAAATCCATTGTTTTTTGAATTAATTTTAGCTATTTTAGATCCTACTTTAAAATTTTCTTTATCATCAGTGGATACAAATAAATTAGAAGATAAGTCAAATAAGCCATGTTTACCAACAACTTTTAAAACACTTCCGTCTGAAAAAGTAATTAATTGATATGTTTTACTTATAGATTCTTTTTCTAACCAAATTGGATACTGATAAGAAAACGATCCTGTCTCATAATTCCATACAAGTAATAAATCATCATATTTTATATCTTCTATATTTTTAGTTGTTTTATTAGCTAACATTATTTTAGTGCCTTCTACTAAACAACTAGATGTTCCAGTAGCAGTAATTTCTATATTTCCATTAACATTCGGAATACTAACAGCTCCAGTAGAACTTGAATATGTATATCCAGTACCACTTACTAAAGTAACACCACCCATTTTAACTGTAATTGTACTTGGAAGAGAATAAAGAACTGATGATGCTGATAATGTAGCTGTGTATGTGCTTCCCAAAGCTGCTGTTGTTGCGCCGTTTGATTTTAAGTTAGATAAAACATTTGTAACTGTAAAAGTCCACTGCATAGCATAAGATGTTGATCTACGACAATAGATAGATGATGTAGTAGCAGTAGATACATAAGATGCCCCGGTATTACCAGCTTCATCTTCACCATAAACTTTAGCGTAATATGTACCTGCTGCAATACCAGTAAATGTATATGTAGTTACATCAGAATTAGTATTTTTAGTTGATATAAGAGCATCACTGGAGTTATATAATAAAACAGCATAATTTGTAATACTACTTCCTCCAGTATCAAGTCTAGACCAATTTACTTGAAATTGACCAGAAGTATTATTTATAACTAAAGTTACAGGTCCTATTTCAGGAATAGATGTATCAGGCTCAACATAAATGTCAACAGCAAAAGTAAGAGATCCTACATTAATGTTAGAAAGTCCATTAGCACTTAATATTAAACTAGAACTTTCACTATTTGTTAAAAATATAGCTTCACTATTAGGTTTAACTATAATTGTATAATCTTTAGTAGTATTAGCCGCAATAGTAAATGTACTGTTTCCAGCAATATAAAAGTTAGTGTTAGCAAGACTCAAAGTAAACTTTCTACTTATATTATATGTGTTAATAATACTAACAGTAAAACTTGTTTGTGTACTTGGTAATTGTAAATTCCCGCTATTTGGAGATACACTAGCAAGTAAACTTCCTGTTACATTTTTATTTAAAATAATATTAGCAGTAGAAATAACATTATATGTTGATGTTTGATCATTTGTAGATATTGATAATGTTATTGTAATAACTTTGGTAGTTCCCGCTAAGATTACATCTCCATTATCAATGCCAGTAACCATTTCAGTTAAAGTTGCTGTCCCAGTACCATTGGTAGTTGAAACAACACTTTGAAAATCGACTTCACTATAAACATAATCATTTGCTGTTTCGTTTTTAAGTTCTACAGAATAAACTATTTCATAGATAGTATCATTACCATAGAAATCAACATCAAAGTCAACAGAAGTTTTATTATACTCAGGACTTAATGATGAATCTACATTGCTACTACTTAACAAAGTTACATCAGTAATTTCTATAATATTATGTTTTTTAAAAGTTAAACTACCGGAAAAAGAAAGAATCTGTTGATAAGCAGCGTAACCAACAGTCATAAAACAAGTAACAGCGATAAATATAGCTAAAAGAATATTCTTTTTTAATATATCTATAACATTTTTAAAATTGTTATTAAGTTTTCTTTTCTTCATTTTTTATTCCTTATAAATCATCTTCATTTAATACGTAAATCCATGTACAACTTGGAGAAATAAGCATAAAAGTACTCTTTTTTCTCTTTTTATTTTCAATAAAATTGATAGGCATTCTAACTTCACTATGAGCATCCATTAATTCTTCAAAACTTTTTACTTTAACAACAGTCTTCTCATCATATTGAGGCAAAGTCTCAGAATTAACTATAATACTATCATATGTAGATAATATTTTTTTCAATTTAGAAACATAAAGATCTCTATGTTTTTTTATTCTTCTTATAGAATTAACAAGTATAATTGTTAAGGCCACACTTAGAAGAGCAGTAGATATACCTGCAACTTTTAATACTAAATATATTGGGTCATTAAGTGTTTCTTTTTCACTAACTGATTTTTTTACTTTATTATTATTTGTATTTATTTTTACTTCAACAGAAAGTTGAGACAAAGGAATATCTAGTTCTTCTACTGAATCAAAAATTATCTCTTCAGATATTTTATCGCTACTAACTGTGCTAGACACAACCAATTTAATTTTTAAGTTTCCATCAGTTGATAAACCGTATGTCTTTTTGAAAAGAGAAAGAATTTCATTATAGTTTTGATAATCTACTTTAATATTTTCTGTTATATCAAACATATTTTGACTAGAAAAAGTTGAAGTTTTTTCATCTGTTAATCTATAATCTTTTGACCAATAACTCTCTTCAGTATTATTTATTATATTTGCTGAGACTGTCGCAACTATATAATAAGAATATTTTCCAGATACAAACTCACTATAATTCATATTATAGTTAAATGAAATATCTAGATTATCTATTAAACTAGTAATATAAATTTTATTTTCATCTAAAAAAGAATCATCAAAAAAATTGTTGTCTTTTAAATGTACTTTGTAATTAATTTTACTTGTTTTAACATAATCAATATTTATTTTTTGATAATTATTAAAACCTTTTTTTATCATAATAAAACTAGAAAAACATAAAAATAATATCACAACAAAAAGCAAAATATATTGAAAAACATATTTCTTTTTATTTATAATTGTATTATTTTCATTATTTTTCATTATTTTCTCCTAATGCTTTAAACATATCTCCCATCCACAAAGTTGGATATCCAGCAACAGGTACTACATATTTGACTATTCCTACTACATCTTTCGAATAGACATTAAAATCATCTTCGTATGTATTATTATCTCCTTTAGTTTTAAAATAGCTTCCACTATTATTTTTCTTAACTTTTATTACTCTATGTGTTATTATTATATCTTTTTGAATAAAGATTATAATATCCCCTTCTTCTATTTTATCTATTCCGTATTTTTCTATTTTCTTAAAAATAACCGCATCTCCGCGTTTATATGTTGGATACATAGAATCAGATGCTATAGCTATTATTTTATGAGAAAATGTACCAGAAACTAAAGCTACATTAACTGATAGTATAAATAATATTATAAGGAATACAAGTCTAGAGGTAGTTTGTACAACAAGTTTTTTCTTTTTATTATCTTTTCTTTGTGTTTTTTCAATCGATCTATATAGAAAATAAGGTAGAAAGATTCCAAATATTGATGTAACATAATTACCTAAATCTGGAAAGAAAGGCAAAATATAAGCATACAAGCCAAAAGCAAGCTGTAATATCAAACTTGGAACATAACTAATGTTATATGTTAAATAACTATATAACATTTCTCTTGATATATAAGACAAACATATTAAGCATATAAAATTAAATATTTGTTCAACATTATGAAAACTATAATAATTAGCAGCTAATAAAATATCAAAAAGAATAAATTGAATAGTTAATATTATTATTGGTTTTAAATCGTTAACACTATTTTTTGAAATAACATATCTTATAACAGTTCTTGATAAAATTAATATTAGAACTGGCGTAGTATTTTTAATTATATTTACAAAAGATCTTGAATATACAAAATGTTGAAAACCAGTAAATATTCCAATAGAATAAATAACTATCAAATAAACAAGTAGCCCAATAATTACAGTTCTAATAGCACTTGCTTTATAATGATTCTTATCTTTTGGAAATCGATATTTGATAACTAATATTAAACTTAATATAACCCAAAAGACTATATTGATAATATTAGAAAATTCACTAAAGCTTTTTAATACAACAAAATAATATAATATAGTAAAGATAAGAATTACTAATTCAAATAAATATAAGCTTTTCTTGATTGTCTTCATAACTCTCCACCTAACGAAACAAGTTCAATTTTTATTGAACTTGTTGATAAGTTAAACTTGCTATTAAATTTAATTGTTGATCAGTTACTGGTAAATCATCTTCATCTGCAGGTTGTACATATTCAATTCTTACTTTCACACTTGCTGTACCAGTATTTTTAAGAAGTACAACTCCAGAAATATTTGGATCTGAAGTGGTATAAGTTGTTCCATTATTATATGTTATTTGATAAGTAACATATTTATCTTGAGCAGCTGTCAATCCACTCATAGTCAATGATTTTAAATTAGCACTAAAAGTACCAGTGTTTTTAACATTAACAGTAAATTCATAAAAATCCCCAGGACTAACCAAAGCAACACTATAGCTCATAGTTGTTCCAGTTAAAGAATGAGTTGTAGCAGCCACACTTCCAGTAGACTCAGTATAACTTGCTTGATCAAAAGCTATTTCCCATGATGCTGCAGTAACATTAGCAGTACCATTAAAATTTAACATTTGAACATATGCAGTTGCAGCAAAACCTATTGACATCGTTAATACAAACACCACCAATATAATTATTAATGTAGTTTGAACTTTTAATTTTTGCTCCATTTCCTTACCTCCTATCTATCATTAACATAATTATAGCAAATGAAAAAGTACTATACAACTGTTTTTAATAGCATATTTTACAAAAACATTACTTTTTTACAACTTTTTAACTTCTTTTTGATTAAAACTGTCTTTTTTAACACTTTTAATATTACTAATAATACTAGTCATAGAATCTGTTTCATTAAAGAAAGATGGTTTTATACTATTTGTCTTATCATTATTCTTTAAAAAGAAATAATTAACTCCAGAAGAGGGGAAAAGAATATATTTAGAATCATCCCTTATATTATTAACACCTTGGTTCATACTAATTGCATCAAATAAATCATAATCAAATCTTTTATATTTTTCAACTTGATTTTTTTCTTTAAAATAAAGAGCTATAGACAAATCATCAAATGAAAAAGTATCATCATCATTAGCAACTAATAATATAGTATGATCGTCTTCCTCATCTTTGCAAAATAATACAGCACTATATATTCCAGCTTCTTCAAGCATAAGTTTATACACATAAGATATTGAATTACATACTCCTTTGCCTAGAATTAAAACATCTTTTAGTTGTTTATTTATATCTTTACTATTATTTTTTAATTCCTCAAAGTCAAAACTTAATATTTTATATAAATAATTATATATTAATTTTCTTTTTTCATAAGAAGATAGATATTTATTATTCATAAGTAACTCTTTAATTTTATTTGTTAATAAATCTAATTCATTCATTTTAATTCACCATTTAAATAATAGCATCTTTTAAAACAAATAAAAACTACAATATTAAATTGTAGTTTATATATCACTCCTAAAAGGAGATTTTTGCTCATGGTCGGGAAGACAGGATTTGAACCTGCAACCCCTTGGTCCCAAACCAAATGCTCTACCAAGTTGAGCCACTTCCCGATATCTGGTGCACTCAGGAGGATTCGAACCCCTAACCTTTTGATCCGTAGTCAAATGCTCTATCCAGTTGAGCTATGAGTGCATGATCACTTAAGACTAAGGACATAATAATATGTCTCCTCAAGCACATTTCTTGATACAAATAAGATTATAGCACAAGTTTTTGTCTATTACAAGAAAAAATATTCATTATTTTAAGTTATTTAATTAATATATATTTTTCTTAATATGAAATAAAAAAGCTCAATTACTGAGCAAATTTTAAAAATGGTGGCTTCAGTTGGAATCGAACCAACGACACCAAGATTTTCAGTCTTGTGCTCTGCCAACTGAGCTATGAAGCCAAATGGCGGTTCCGATGGGACTTGAACCCACGATCCCTCGCGTGACAGGCGAGTGTGATAACCACTACACCACGGAACCATTTTTGGTTGCGGGAGCTGGATTTGAACCAACGACCTCTGGGTTATGAGCCCAGCGAGCTACCGAACTGCTCCATCCCGCGATATTAAATTAAGATTGGCGGAGGAAAAGGGATTCGAACCCCTGCGCCAATTTCTTGACCTCCCGGTTTTCAAGACCGGTCCCTTCAACCAGACTTGGGTATTTCTCCATAATTTTAAATTCATAAAAAAATTTAATTGGTGCCTAAGGCCGGAATTGAACCGGCACGAGAGTTGAGTCTCGCAGGAT
>JAAZDL010000090.1 GCA_012512795.1 Mycoplasmatota bacterium | reverse complement strand
AATAGAAGGCCTAACAATTATGAGTTTTTATTATTTGGATTAATTAATGTAATAGTAGGATCTTTTGTTATTGTTAATTTATCATATCCTGAAAGTGGATTTATTTTAGGAAATGCTGTGCTTATTTATTCAATTGCAAATGTTCTAAATAAAGGATATCACACAAAAAGATTATTAGAAATGAAAGATATAAATGTATATACAAAACTTGCTATAACTATACTAGCTGCATTACTCGGTCTTTTAATTATATTTAATCTTTATCAAAACAATATTTTTCAATCTTTAGTTCTTGGTTATTATTTTATGACATTTGGTTTAATAAGTTTACTTGAACCTTTATTAATGATAGTTATGAAAAGTCCTAAAGTAGAGGCTTATTTAGTGAACTTGCTTGAAGATGAAGAAGTTACTGAAAAGAAAGAAATTAAATTAAAAGAAGTAAAACCTAAAAAACCACAAGTAAAAAAAGAAGAAGTAAAAGATAAAGAAAAGAAGGCTGTTGCTAAGGCTACGCCAAAGGCAAAACCTAAAGCAAAAAAAGAAGTTAAAAAATGACAATATAAATTGTCTTTTTTTATTGTCAATTACCGTAAATTGTATTTTAAATATAGAAATTAGTAATAAACTAGTGTATAATATAATAAATAAGGAGACAATAAAATGATATTATATTCATCAATTTTTTCAATAGCAACAAAGATATTAGACATTGCCATTGTATGGTATTTGTTTTATCAAATATTAAAATATTCAAGAAATAATTTTAAATTAACTTTAATTTTTAAAGGAGTAGTAATAATAGTACTGCTTAAAATAATGAGTGATTTATTAAGCCTTAATACAGTAGGGATAATACTTGAATACGTTATCTCTTGGGGTCCTCTTGCTTTAATAATAATATTTCAACCTGAAATTAGAAATGTTTTAGAAAGTATAGGGCGTAGTCAATTATTAGGAAGGCATAAAATTCTTACAGTAGATGAAAGAGAAAAATTAGTCTATGAAATAATAAACGCTATAGAGTATTTAAAGAAAAATAAAATTGGAGCTTTAATGATTATTGAAAGAGATTATAGTTTAAGTCAATATATTGATCCGGCTAATAAGATATATGCAGATATTAGTAGTGAGTTATTAATATCAATATTCTGGCCAAATAATCCATTGCATGATGGAGGAGTTGTTATACAAGGTGATAAGATAACTTGTGCTGGTGCAGTATTTCCAACAAGTACTAACCCAACATTATCAAAAAGACTTGGTACAAGACATAGAGCTGCTTTAGGAATAAGTGAAACAACAGACTGTATTTCTATTATAGTTAGTGAGGAAACTGGTCGTGTTTCTATCGCAATACAAAGTACTTTAAATTATAATTTATCTATAGATGATGCTAGAATGATGTTATTAGAGGAATTGCAACCTAAGAAAGAAACATTCTATGAAGCAGATGATTCAATTGAAAGTGAGAGTGAAGAACATGAAGAAGATACTAAATAAGATTCTCGGTTTTTTTAAAATTATATTTAAAGGTATTTATAAAGTTATTGATATTATTATAATTACACCTTTTAGTAAACTTGCGTTTTTTCTAAATGATAAATTAAGTAGTAAAGGTGGAGGGTTTGATAAATTTATTAATAATTCAAATACTCTAATATATGTATCTTTGTTATTTGCATTTGCTACTTTTGTTGCAGTTGATAGAAAAATAATAAATTTAACTGAAACTGAAGCTATTGTTTTAACAAATCAATCTGTAGTAGCTGAGTATAACGAGGAAGCTTATGTTGTTGAAGGAATACCTAGTGCAGCAGATATTGTTCTTATGGGAAGAAAGAGTGATTTATACCTTGCTGAACAACTTGGTGATCATAAACTTACACTTGATTTAACTGGCTTGTCTGAAGGGACTCATAAAGTAAATCTTAAATATAATAATCCTATAAATACACTTGATTATAAACTTGATCCTTCAAGAGTAACATTGGTTATTTATCCTAAAGTAAGTGAGTCAAGAACGCTCACTACAGATATTTTAAATACTGATAAATTAAATAGTACGTTAGTAATTAGTTCTGTTAAACTTGATAGAGATGAAGTTATTATTAAATCGTATAAAGAAAAACTTTCTAAAGTAGCTAGTGTAAAAGCTATAGTTGATGTTAATGCTCTTAATACAACTGCTGCTGGAACTTATACACTTGATAACGTTAAACTTGTAGCCTACGATGAAAAGGGAACTGAAATAAGCGATATAGAAATAGTTCCTGGAACTGTAACGGCTACTGTCGTTGTAACAAGTCCAAGCAAAGTAGTTCCTGTTGAAATAGTACCAATTGGAATAGTTGCTAGTGGAAGTGCTATTAGTTCTATTACTTCTAATGTATCTAAAGTAACTCTATATGGTGATGAATTAGTTTTAAGTGCAATTGATAAAATAGAAGTTGAAATAGATGTAAATGGATTAAGTGGTGATAAAACATATCAAGAAACGATAGTTAAACCAAATGGAATTAGATCTATGTCTAGTACAGCTGTAACAATTAAAGTTAAAATGGAAAGTGAAACATCTAAAGAATTTGCAAACATCCCGATAGAATTTGAAAATCTTGATACAACAAAATATAAAGCTTTAGCAAGTAAAGCTGCGGATACTAAAGTTAATGTACTAGTAAAAGGAGTATCTACAGTATTAAACAAACTTGAAAATACTGATATAAAGGCTTATGTTGATTTGTCTGATTTAGGAGTAGGAACTTTTGAAGTACCTGTTATGGTAACTGGTAAAGATTTAAAACTTAGTTATTCATCGAGAACTACTAAAATAACTGTTGTTATTACAAAAAAATAGAAACTCATATAAGAGTTTCTTTTTATGTATTATAGTGTTAAATTAATGCTTTTTTTGAGTATTTATGATATATTTAACATAGGTGATTATATATGAAAAAAGAAAGGATTATGTATTCTTTAATTGTTTTAACTTCTATAGGTATTGTTTTTGTTTTAACTGCATCTTATTTATTTAATAATTTTGATAATCAAGGGACCAGTACTATAAAAGATAGATATTATGATATATTATTTTCTAATGTATCAATTGATTTTGAAACATCATCTTATATAAAGACAAATAACGAAGAAAACACTATATCAGTTTTTATTCCTGACTTAACTGAGTTTAAACAAACTAAGACTTTCAGTGTTGATTTAACAAATATTGGAAACATTGATGCATCAATTGATGATTATTATATAGTAGATTTTGATTCTAATATTGATAAAACAAAAGTTAATATTGAAGTATTATTAAATAAAGAAACTGTGTTAATTGGTGGAGGAGCTAGAAAAGTTAATATTAAAGTTACATACTCACCTCAAAAAAATGATGTAGAACCATATTATAATTTTACTATTAAGTTCATTATTAATGAAAAAGATAAGTAATTCTTTAAAAAGATAAAAAAATTTGATATAATATTTTATAGATTATAAGGAGGCAAGCATGAAAGAAATCATCTCGAGTTTAGATATTGGTTCATCTACTGTAAAATTAATAGTTGGCGAAGTATATAAAAACGAAGTTCATGTTCTTGCTGTATCTGAAGTTAAGTCTAAAGGAGTTAAGAAAGGAATAATCGTTAGTCCTGAAGAGACATTAATATCTTTAAAAGAAGTATTCTCAAGATGTGAAGAGATGTTAAATATAAAAATTAATAACGTTGTGTTAACTGTACCATCTTATTATGCAGAATTTATAATATCTGAAGGAGAAAGTACAATAACTAACGAAAATGGAATAGTTCAAGGAATTGATATTGTAAGAGTTCTTCAAGGATGTGTATATAATAAAGTACCTAACAATAAAGAATTAGTTTCAATAATGCCAGTGGAATTTATAATAGATGATAATAAAAAAGTAAAAGATCCAAAAGGTATGAATACTACTAAACTTAAATGTAAAGCAGTTTTAAGTTTAGCACCAAAAAAGAATGTATATGCTGCGGCATCTATTCTTGAAAGTATTGGTGTTAACATAGTAGATATAAACTTTGGTAGTGTAGCTGATTATTATGAATTTAAAACTGATGAGTTTGATAAAAAAAATACTGCAGTTATAAACATTGGTAGTGAGAAGACAGAAGTAAGTATATTTAAAAAAGGTATTTTAATAGAAACTGAAAATATTGAAATAGGTGGTAAGAGTATTGATAGAGATATTTGCTACATATATGATATAAATAGAAAGAATGCTAGAAACTTAAAAGAGAAGTTTGCTCTAGCTAGTAGACGTAATGCATCTACATCATGGAGTGAAGATGTATTGACAAATAGCAATGAAGATATTAAAATAAATCAGTATGAGATAAGTGAGATAATATACTCTAGAATAAAAGAAATACTAGATTTATCTAAAAAACAAATAAATATCTTAACAAAACTTGAAATTAGTTATATAATTATTACAGGTGGAGCTACTGAAGTTAATGATTTTAACTTAGTTGTTGAAGAAGTGTTTGGTAAAGAATTAAATACTTTTAAAGTAAAAGAATTAGGATGTAGGCATAATAAGTATTCTAGTGCTCTTGGTTTAATCAAATACTACCATAGTAAATTATCATTTAGAAATAAACTTGCATATACAGTTGATGAGAGCTTACAGCAAGAATTACTGTCTAATAAGAAAATAAATAGTAGTACAATACTCGGAAAAATATATGGATATTTTTTCAATAATTAAGGAGTGAAATATGAATAATAAACTAGAAATGGATCAAATAGCAGATATTAAAGTAATTGGTATTGGTGGTGGCGGATGTAACGCTGTGAATAGAATGATAGATTCTGGCCTTAGAGGAGTTGAATTTATTGTTGCAAATACTGATCAACAAGTACTTAATGTTTCACATGCTGAGCATAAGATTCAATTAGGAAAAACAATTACTAAAGGAAGAGGAGCTGGAACAAGACCTGAAGTTGGTCGTGAAGCTGCACTTGAATCTAAAGAGGAAATTGAAGATGCTTTAAGAGGAGCAGATATGGTTTTCGTGACTTGTGGTTTAGGTGGTGGCACTGGTACTGGGGCTGCTCCTGTAATTGCAGAAATAGCACAAAACTTAGATTGCTTAACTGTTGCAATTGTAACTAAACCTTTTAAATTCGAAGGTAAGAAAAGAATGGATTATGCTCTTGTAGGATTGGATGAACTTAGAAAACATGTAGATACAATAGTAGTAATACCAAATGATAGATTAAGAGATGTAATAGATAGATCAACACCACTTAATGCAGCATTTAGAGAAGTTGATAATGTACTTAGACTTGGTGTTCAATCTATATCTGATTT
>JAAZDL010000089.1 GCA_012512795.1 Mycoplasmatota bacterium | reverse complement strand
GTTAAATCTTTAGTGTTAACCATATTATCAACCACTTCAATTATTTTATCAGCAGTATCTTTCTCTTCTTTTTTAGACTCTTCTATTTCTTCATGTACAAACTTTTCTTTATTTTGCTCTTCTTCTAATTCTTTTAAAACAAATTCTTCTTTATTTTGTTCTTCTTCTAATTTTTCAGTTTCATTTATTATGTCATCATTTTTATCTTCCATAATATTCACCTCTATTATATATTATAACAAATATTTTTATTATTGTAATTTAATAATCATTTTTTCTTTAGCATCTAAAGGATTTGCTTTTCCTTTAGATTTTTTCATAACTTGTCCAACTAAATAATCTAACATATTAGTTCTTCCATTGTGATAATCATCTACTGCTTGTTTATTTTCACTAATAACTTCATCTACTAAAGATTCTATAAGATTATCATCTTCAATAACTTCCATATTATATTTTTTAACAATTTCACTAGGCTCTATTTTTTCTTCAATCATAACTGAAAAAACTTTTTTAGCTAGATCAGTAGATATTTTTTTAGTTTCTACTAAGTTTACTAAATCATTAATCATTTTAGGTCTTATAAATATATCATCAATAGTAGTTTCATTTTTATTAAGTTCTGCTAAAAGTCTTGTTGTTATCCAGTTACATGCACTTTTAGGATTACATCCATAACTTATACATTCCTCAAAATAATCAGCTATGTATCTTTCTTTTACAAGAACACCAGCATCATACTCACTTAAGTTATAACTATTTATATATATTTCTTTTCTTTCACCAGCTAAAGCAGGAATACTATTTTTTATCTCATCAACAAATTCACTAGAAATTTTAAATCTAGGTATATTAGGTTCTGTAAAGTATTTGTAATCCACAGCATCTGCTTTACTACGCATATGAATTGTAGTTCCAGTTTCATCATCATATCGTCTAGTTTCTTGGACAACTTCATCATATCTTCCAGAAGACTTTAAATCACTTTGTCTTTTAATTTCATAATTAATTGTTTCTCTTATACTTGCAAAACTATTTACATTTTTAACTTCAACTCTTGTACCAAACTCAGTATCATCTTCAGCCATAATTGAAACATTTACATCACATCTAATTTGTCCTTTTTTAGAATCACATTCTGATATATCAGTATATTGATATATACTTCTAACATGTTCTAGAAAAGCTATGGCCTCATCTGCAGAGTTAAGACAAGGTTCAGTTACTAGTTCAAGAAGAGGAACCCCAGCTCTGTTATAATCTATTGTTGATGTATTATAATAATGATCTAAACTAGCAGCATCTTCTTCTAAATGTATATCATGAACAAATACTCTTTTATTTATACCATTAACATCTATATCAACATATCCATCAACACCTACTGGATTAAAGAATTGAGTTAGTTGATATCCTTTAGGTAAATCAGGATAGAAATAGTTCTTTCTATCAAACTCCATATAATCAGGTATCTTACAATTTAAAATAGAAGACATCATTATAGCTTTTCTAACACAACTTTTATTAAGTATAGGTAAAGTACCAGGGAAAGCCATATCTACTGCGGATATATTAGAGTTCGGAGTTTTATTATAGCTATTTCTTCCTCTTGAAAATACTTTAGTTAAAGAATCTACTTCACAGTGAAATTCCAATCCTATTACAGCTTTATATGCCATATTATTTTACCTCCTTAGCTATTTGATTTTTATATTCCATGCTACTTTCAAGAGCATAAGCTATATTAAGAACATTAATATCATCTTTTACTTTGCCAGTTATATTAACTCCAACAGGAAGTTTTGAAACAAAACCATTTGGTATTGTTATTGAAGGAAATCCTCCATAATTTCCTATTTGTAAATGTTCTTCAAGTAAATTAACTTCTCCAGTATATATATTATTAACATCTGTAATATATTTAGCTGGACCAGAAGCAACTGGAAGAATTAAAGCATCATACTTCTCAAACATTTCGTTCATTTTATTAACAATAAGTCTTCTTACTCTTTTAGCATTTAAAAAATATTTTTCTTGATTTTCACTTTGAAGTACATAAGAACCAATAACAAATCTTCTTTTTATAAGTGGAGAAAAACCTTTAGTTCTATGATCTTTCATCATTTCCATTACATCATCACCTTCACCGCGGGGTCCAAAAGGTATACCTGTTAAATTTGACATATTACTAGTAGCCTCTGCACAAGAAATAACTATATAAGCTGCAGGTAAAGCATTTAAAAGAGTTCTATCGATACTTACTTCTTCTACATTCATACCAAGTTCCTTAGCGTGTTCTATAGTCTTTTTATAGTTATCCAGATGCTCTTTTAATTCATCAGAAGGATTACTATAATTTGATAAATCACATATTTCTTTAATATAAAATAATTTTTTCCCTTTAACATTACCATCAATTGAATCAAATAACTTAATATTTTCAGAATCAAAAGTAGTCATATCATTTTTATCAATTCCTTTAATATTATCTATTACTATCGCAGCATCTTTAACATTTCTAGTTAAACATCCTACTGTATCAAGAGAACTTGCAAAAGCAAATAATCCATATCTAGAAACCATTCCATATGTTGGTTTATATCCAACTACTCCATTATATGCAGCCGGTTTTCTAATAGAATCTCCAGTATCACTACCTAATGCAAAAGGATATGCTCCACTTGCAACAGAAGCAGCACTTCCAGCTGAAGAACCTGAAGTTGATCTCTTATGATCCCATGGATTTAAAACTTTTCCAGTGTGACCTGTAGTTCCAGTTCCACCCATTCCTAGTTCATCAAGAACAGTTTTAGCAACTCCTACTGCACCAGAATCTTTAAGTTTTTTTATAACTGTCGCATCAAAAAAAGGTATATAGTCTTTTAACGTATTACTACTTCCAGTAGATAAAACTCCTTCAGTAGAAAAATTATCTTTAATACCATATGGAATACCTGATAATAAACTTTTAGTATCTTTAGTACTTTTCGCATCATCTATAATAGTTACAAATGCATTAATTTCTTTTTGAATATCATGACATTTACTAATAGATTCTTTAATTAATTCATCACTAGTAATCTTTTTGTTTTTAAGCATATCATGTAATTCTTGAATATCTTTAGTCATATTACTCATTATCCCACCACCTTTGGTACTTCAACTTCTCTACCTTCAAACTTATCACAATTTTGAAGTAGTTTTTCTATAGGTATTTCCTCATCCATATCATCATCTTCTCTAAGTTCATGAAGAGTAACTTCAAATGGAAAACTCAAAGGTTCAACATCTTTAATATTCTCAATTTTATTTATTAAATCCATATTTTCATCTATAATATCAAATTCATCAGAAATATTTTTTTCTTCCTCTTCAGTAAGACCAATTAACAAATTATTAGCATAACCACTAATCATTTCTTTAGTAAATTTACTCATAGTTCCTCCTTTATTTTTATTCCTAGTTCATCTAATTGTATTTTTTCTAATTTAGTTGGTGAACCCATCATTAAGTCAGCCCCAGATGCGCTCGTAGGGAACGCTTGAACTTCTCTTAAATTTATTTCATCTAGTATTAACATCAGTATTCTATCTATTCCCATAGCCATCCCTCCATGAGGTGGACAACCATATTTAAACGCAGTAAATAAACTTTGAAATTTGTTTTCCACTTCTTCTTTAGTATATCCAACTATTTCAAATCCTCTTGTTAAAGATTCTAAATTACTATTTCTAACTGCTCCACTTGCCATTTCATTCCCATTACATACAAAATCATATTGATGAGCAAGGATTTTATCTATATTTTCTTTATTATAAGCATTTTCTTTACCATGTGGCATACTAAAAGGGTTATGACAAAACTCATATTTCTTATATTCTTCATTATATTCAAACATTGGAAAATCATTAATAATACACATTTCTAATTTATTATTATCTATTAATTCTAGTTTATTTCCTAAATATGTTCTTATTTGTCCAGCAAATTTTTGTGCTACTTTCATACTTTTATTAGCTATGAAAAATATAACTGATCCTTTTTCCATATTTAATTTTTTTATTAGAGTATCTCTTTCTTCACTTGATAAAAATTTATCAATAGGTCCTTTAAAAATATTGTTATCTTCTAAACTTAAGTATCCAATACCTGGCATACCTATACTAGATGCATAATCAACCACTTCATTAAACCAAGAGTTTGGTTTATCTGCTATGTTATCTACTACTATAGCTTTTATAATAGATGATTTAAATGGACCAAATGTAGTATTTTCTAAATAAGAAGTTATATCTTTTATGATAAGTGGGTTTCTTAAATCAGGCTTATCAGTACCATACATTTCCATTGAATCATTATAAGAT
>JAAZDL010000088.1 GCA_012512795.1 Mycoplasmatota bacterium | reverse complement strand
GAGCAGTAGAAGATACAAAAGCCAAAGTTTCAGGATTAGGAACAAAAAATTTAAAAGTTGGAGTTAATACATTTAATGTAGTAGTAACAGCTGAAAATGAAGAGACTAAAACATATGTATTAAAGATTACTCGTTTAGATGCATCAAATAAAACATCAGGAAATAATAATTTAAAATCACTTGCAATTGAGAACTATTCAATAAATTTTGATCCTGAAATAACTTTATATAATATTACTATAGAAGATGAAACAGAACTTGCTTTTTCATTCGAAGCAGAAGATAAAACAACATCAGTCATAATTAATGGGAATGAAAACTTAAAAGATGGTAGTATAATCCTTGTTCAAGTAACATCAACTGATGGAAGTAAAAAAGAATATAAGTTTAATATATCTAAAAACGAAAAAATAGATAATATTAAAGGAAATAAAAGTAATACTAAAAAATTAAGTAATAAAAAATTAATAATTTATTCATCGATTTCAGTAGTGTCAATAGCTGTTATAATATTATGTGGTATAAAAATAACATCTATTATACTTAAGAAAAAGGCAATGAAATGGAAGAAAAAAAAATTATATTATTTTTGTTAACTCCTTTTGTTATGTTATTTTTATGTAGTTGTTCAATTAATAATAGTGAAGTTATATGCGAAAAAAATTATAATGATGAAAATTATAATTATAACATTAGCATGAAGATAACTTTTAATGAAAATGATATAATTAAAAAAATAAATTCAAATGTTACATATACATTAACTCTCAAAGGTATGGAGAACATTAATGACATCATAACTTCTCTTGATAAT
This sequence comes from Mycoplasmatota bacterium, assembly GCA_012512795.1. Lineage (GTDB taxonomy): Bacteria > Bacillota_I > Bacilli_A > RF39 > UBA660 > CAG-1000. The sequence continues at coordinate 2,981 of JAAZDL010000088.1, read as the reverse complement.
AAAGCAAATAGACATAGTTTAGATGATAATGTTAAATTATCTTATAGTATAGTTGATAATATTATTACTATTAATGAATTAATAAAATTAGATAGTAAAACAGATATATCATTATATAGTGACTTATCAGCAGTATATATATCTGATAAAAATAAGAAAGAAGATATATTACAAGAATTAGAAAACACTAATATTATATGCAAATAAAAACTCAAGAGTTGTTCTTGAGTTTGTTTTTATTATTGGCGGAGACAGAGAGATTTGAACTCTCGCACCAGTTTCCCGATCTACGCCCTTAGCAGGGGCGCCTCTTCAGCCGCTTGAGTATGTCTCCAACGCACATATAAATAATACATTATTACTTATAATATGTCAATAATAAATCTTGTATTATACTTATATATTTGATATTATTAGTATAACAAGGAAGTGTAATTATGGATTATCAAAAGAGATTAGAAAATACTGATATTATTAATATAGATGAAGAATTAAGAAAAGAAGAAGAACTTTTAAACACTATAAAAATGGAACCAATTTTGGAAAAAACAGTTATAGATGAAGAAGTAACTGTTACAAAAAAAAGAAAAATGATGAAAGTAACTGATTATATTTTATTAACACTAATTATTATATTAAGTATAGTGTTTATAATTGTAATAATAAAAGTAAGATAATTATTATAAAACTATCCGTTATGATAGTTTTAATTTTGTTGCACTTAAAAGCAATATATTATATAATCTTAAATACTATGAGGTGAAAAAATGACTAATAAAGATTTAGCTAATTTAATATTTCCTAATATAAATAAAACTGTAGATGATTATGAAAAGATGTATCCACTTAGAGATAAAGATAAAGAAAAAACTGTTACTAGGTTTGCACCTAGTCCTACTGGATATGTTCATATCGGAGGAATATATCAAACTATAATAGACTATTTAATTGCTCATAATAATAATGGAGTATTTTTTCTTCGTATTGAAGATACTGATCAAAAAAGAGAAGTAAAGGAAGCTATAGATTTAATAAAATCAGCATTAAACTACTATGATTTAAAACCAACAGAATATGAGCTTGATGGTGAGGTTGTTGGTAATTATGGACCTTATGTTCAAAGCAAGAGAAAAGAAATATATCATGCATTTATTAAACATTTAATTGAAATAGGTAGAGCGTATCCGTGTTTTTGTACTAAAGAAAATTTAGATGAACTAAGAGATATGCAAGAAAAGAAAAAACAAAGAACAGGGTATTATGGAAGATATGCTAAATGTAGAGTTCTTTCAATAGAAGAGCAAATAAGCAAAATTAAAGCAGGAGAAACTTATGCTATTAGATTTAAGTCAAATGGTGATTTTGAACAAAAGTTTGAATTTAATGATTTAGTAAAAGGAAGATTAGAATTATCTGAAAATGATGAAGATTTTGTAATAATGAAATCTGATAACTTACTTCCTACTTATCATTTTGCTCATGTGGTTGATGATCATTTAATGAGAACTACGCATGTAATAAGAGGAGAAGAGTGGCTTAGTTCTGCACCTAAGCATGTAGAGTTATTTAATTCATTTGGATTTAAATTACCATATTATATACATACTCCTTTGATAATAAAAAAAGAAGGTAATAGCATTAGAAAAATAAGTAAAAGAAAAGATCCTGAAGCTTCAATGAACTATTATAACGAACTAGGTTATCCAAAAGAAGCTGTAATAGAGTCTCTAATGACTATAATAAACTCAAATTATGAAGAGTGGCATACAGAAAATCCAGATAAAACCTTTTTAGATTTTGAGTATAATCCATCTAAAATGTCATCTTCAGGAGCTTTATATGATTTAGAAAAATTAAATAATATATCTAAAGAAATAATATCTAAATTTACTGCTAAAGAATTATTTGAAAGATCATATGAGTGGTCAAAAGAGTATAGTGATTCATTAAAGAAATTAATTGAATATAACAAAGAATATTATATAAATATTTTAGATATTGAAAGAAATCAAGAGAAGCCTAGAAAAGATATTGCTTATTACAAAATGATTGAAGAATTTATTTGGTATATGTATGATGAAAAGTTTGAGTTAAATAGTGTAGAATATGAATGGAAGAATATAACTGATAAGAATGAAATTAATAATATTTTAAATACTTATATAAGTGAGTTTTATAATGAAGCAGATGATAAAGATACTTGGTTTAATAAAGTAAAAGAGTTATGTGATAAATTAGGTTATGCATCTAATATAAAAGAATACAAACAAAATCCTGAAAAGTATAAAGGAAATATATCAGATGTATCTACTGTAATTAGAGTAGCTATAACATCTAAATCTAATACTCCTGATTTATATCAAATAATTAAATTGTTTGGTAAAGAAAGAACTATTAAAAGAATTAATTTAATAAAATAATTATAAATAAAGAAACAAAGCAATTTGTTTCTTTTTTTGTTGCTAAAACTTTTAGTTATAACGAAACGACAAAATATTATTTAACATTATATCAAAAAGTGATAATATATACTCATTTATGGAGAGAAAGTTTATGATAGTATAAGTTATGAGACTATAAAGAAAAACGATGTTGAAAGCTTTCCTAATGTACTCCATGATTTTAGAAGAAGATTTATAGAACTTTGTAATGATGATAATAATAATGTAGATAAAACATATATTAAAAAAATGCTTGTACTAATTAAGTGTTTATTAAGCCATTATGGGATATTTTCTTATGGATATGCACCAACTGTTGAAAAATTATATGAAGTAATGAGAACTGAAGGTTATGATTTGACACCAGAAAGTAGCTTTGATATAATGAGCTCGATAAAAAATATTGATAATTCTAAAGATGACGTAATAAAATTCAGTACGCTACTATTAGAATTCATTGAGCATAGTTATAAATTAAAAGGAGGAAAGAAATGGACAAGAGAGTTAGTTCAAGAGCAGTAATCATTCAAAATGGGATTC
>JAAZDL010000087.1 GCA_012512795.1 Mycoplasmatota bacterium | reverse complement strand
TATATTTGAATATATTATTTTTATTCTATTTTTAATGTTTTTCCAGTAGGTTGTATATGTATCCAAGTATTACCATCATTAACTACTAATTCTTCTCCGTTTGCGAGTGTATATAGAGTTTTAGCACTTCTAGATTTTTTAGACCACTTTATTTTTATAACTTTTCCATTAGATATATAGTATCCATCACCACTACCTATATTGTCAAGTTCTTGTCTACCTTTGTTGTCAGAAGAAGAAATAGATGAGTTTTTAACTTTATAAGTGATAATATTCTTAACAGTGTATTGCTTCTTAGTAACTGCATCATTATGTGCTTTTGAATCCATAAACATTTTATATGTCATAGTCTCTTCGTCATAAACATATGATGTTGTTTGATAAGATGAATACTCAATAGTTATATTATTTGCATCTTTTATAGACTCATCAGATGAATAATCTACTTTAGTAGGACTATATTTTAAAAGTATTTCATCACTTTCATCTCTATATTTTTTACTTTTAATACCTTTTTCTATTAAACTAATTGTAGTAAAAGCAGTATGTTCATAAGCTTTATTTAATGATTTATCTCTATAAAATACACTAGAGTCATATAAACCGTTCAAATTATCAATTTTCAAAGATTTTATATCAGACAAAGCTTGTGGAGATTGACCAAAATGGACAAATACCGCATCATTTTCTAGTATATAATCTAAAAAGTAATGACGAGCACTTCTTACAGAACCTATTTTTGAAGTATCTTGATCTTTATAAAACGCAAGTATTCTAGTAATTCCACCTTCAGCTATTAACTCATAACATAAATATGCATCTTGAAGTCCAGCATGTGGCCATGCAGCATGATTGTTATTAATAGACACACCAACTGGTCTTGTTTTACTGCTTTCATCAATTATTCTTACTTTAGGCTTTTCAACATATACTTTTCCAAAATCCAACTTAACATTATCAAAAATACTTTGGGCTTTTTCCCATAAGCCAAAATATTCTGTCGCAAAAACACTGACACTAGCAAACACTATAAAAAATATAATATTTCTAAAACCATTTTTTAATTTTCTTTTTTTCATAATAATATTATTCTCCATTAAAATTATATCTAAATGTAATAAACTAATCAACACTACAAAAAAATATTAGTAAATTAAAAGTAAAGATAAATTATTATTTAATATATATCTAATAATAGTAATTTTTGGTAAAATATAATAAGGAGAGTGATTTTTATGTTGAAGATTGCTTCGTGGAATATAGGAGAAGATGAATTATATAAAGATAACAAACTTACAAAAGAATCATATAAATATATAAAAACTATGATTATAGAAAATAATATTGATATAATTTGTTTTCAAGAAAATATAATTTCTAATGAATATATTAAAAATAACACTTTATTAAAATATAAAGTTGATATGTTTTTATCTACATCAAAAGATGGTTTTTCAACAGGAATTAGTATTTATTCAAAGTATCCTATATCGTTAATTAAAAAAGTTATGTTTAATAATCCAAATTTTAAATATAAAGACAAAATATCTTATGATAGAGGTTTTGTTTTTGTGCAAGTTGTTAATACTCCTTTAGTTATTTGTAGTGGACATGCTCTGCCTTTTCATGTATTTAATGAATCTCCATCTGATTTTAAATATATTTTTGATGAAATGGAAACTGAAATGATTAATATTTTTAATGATACATTTATTTTAACTTGTGATTTAAACTATGAAAATATAGAAGAACTCTTTCCAAAAATATCAAAGATAAGCAATATCTTAAAACTTGAAAACACATATAAAAATAAACAAGTAGATCATATTTTAGTAAGTAAAAATATTCAAGTTTTAAATAGTAAAGTTATAAAAACTAGGTTTGACCATAATATTTGTATTTGTGATTTAGAAATATAATTTTATTTTAATATAAAAAAAATTATGCTATAATACTTAAGTAATGCAAGAGTGGCGGAACTGGTAGACGCATCAGACTCAAAATCTGACGATAGTAATATCTTGTGGGTTCGATTCCCATCTCTTGCACCATAATATAAACTAAAAATTTCAACAACACAATTTTTTTCATTGTAAAAATTAAGGAGAACGTATGATATATAACAAATTAGTCAGAGATAAAATAGAAGATATCATGATTAAAAAAGGTTGTAAACCAATAACTAGAATACTTAGTGATGAAGAGTATGCTCTAGAATTAGATAAAAAACTAGTTGAAGAAATAAATGAATATATTGAAAGCAAAGATATTTTAGAACTTGTCGATATTGAAGAAATAATACGAGCTATTTTAAATTTAAGAGGGATTTCTTACGAAGAGTTTGAACTTATGAGAAAAGAAAAAGTACTTAAAAGAGGTGCTTTTGAAAATAAAATATTTTTAGAAAAAGAAGATAATTAGATAAAAAAAATCTAATTATTTTCTTTATAATTAGATTCATATAATTCCTTATCATCTTCATTTATTTTATCTTCACTAATTATTTCTGGTAAATCATCTTTAGATGCAAGACCAAAATAATCTAAAAAGTCATTAGTTGTTTTATATAAGTTAGGTTTTCCTATACTTTGAGCTTTTCCACATATTTTTATAAATCCACGAGCTAGAAGTCTTCTAACAATCTGAGAGGAGTTTACACCTCTTATTTCATCTATTTGCAGCCTTGTTAATGGTTCATTGTATGCTATAACAGCAAGTACTTCTAATGATGCATTTGATAGCGAAGTATTTCTAGTATCAGCGACTAATTTCTCATAATACTCTTTATGTTCTTCTTTAGTAGTTAGTTTAAAAGCATTACCTAAAAAAGAGATTCTAAGTCCCCTATCACTACTTTCATAGTCTTTTTTTAATTCTACTAATGCATTTTTAACTTCTTCACTAGATATTTCTAGTACATTCATTATCTCTTCTATAGAAATACCTTCATCACCAACTATAAAAAGAATGCCTTCTAATACAGCTTTGATATTCATTTTAATCAACTCTTTCTAAATAAATATCTGAAAAATTATTATCCTGTTTTATAGTTATTTCTTTATTTTTAGCCATTTCTAATACTGATAAAAATGTTACAACTACATAAGGTTTGTCAAAATCTTCAAATAATTCTATAAATTTTATTGTCTTTCTTTCTTTAAGTACGTCTCTTATTTTAGCAACTCTTTCTTTAATTGACAACTCTTTTCTAGTAATTCTAGTATTGACAGGTTTATTATAATTTTGTCTTTCTAATAATTTTTGAAAAGCATCAAGCAAATCAAAAATCCCAACATCATCATTATTTTCAAGTTTTTTTTCAAAATAATTATTAATAGACTCAGGGGCCTTAGTATAATAATAATTTCTTTTATCTTCTAAAACTCTAAATGTTTCTGTGCTTTCTTTATATTTTTTGTATTCTTGAAGTCTTCTTTTTAATTCCGCTTCTAAATCCTCTTCTTCCTCAGAGCATTCTTCATCTTCACAAGAATTTGGCAGAAGTTTTTTACTTTTAATTTCAATGAGTTCCGCTGCCATTATTAAATATTCACTTGCAATATCTAAATTCATTTCACTCATTTCATTTATAAAATTCAAATATTTATTTGTTATTTCAGATATTTCTATATCAAAAATCTCCATTTTTGATTTTTTTATCAAATGGAGCAATAAATCAAGTGGTCCTTCAAAATCCCCTATTAATATTTTGTCCATTATTTACAAGTCCACTTCTTTAATGATTCTTTATAATTTATTATTTTAGGTGTCACATCTTTTTCGTATAGTGGAGTAAAACCTTCTGGTTTTTCTTCAAGATTAATATTATATTTTAATGAATTATCAGTATAGTTACTAATTATATTAAAATCATTTATACTTAAATATTCGGTTTTTAATTCTTCTTTATATTTTCCTTCTGCTTCATTTTCTCCTGTACTTGTATAGCTTTTATCAACTTCGTATGAGATTAATGAATTATTTTTAAAATTATATTTTATTGAATAAGCAAGTTTAAAACTATCACTAACACTAACTGTATAAGTACAAGTTAAAGAACTAGTAGCAACTTTTTCTTCTTTAGTATATATTTTTATCAGAGCGTAAAATGCACCTTGATATACATCATTAGAAACATCTATTGAATATTGCTTTATAGCATCTTTTTCTATTTTTTCTCCAGGATCAAATAGTTCTTTATATAAAAGTTCTTTATCAGATGTATATATTTCTATATATATTTCTGATGATGCCGGATCAGCAATACTTTTTTCAGGAACATAATTCATAATTAAAGTTGTTTGAGAACTTCTTTTGAAATTATAAAATTTTATTTTTTCTTTAATCATGTAACTTGTTTCTTCAATTTTCATATATCCATCTACAAGATTACCACTTTTAGAACTATCACTATTTTTGTTAATATATTGTGTTACATTTTCATTAAAAATTTTCATAATATCTTCTATAAAAAATGTACAAATAGCTAGTATAAATATTATTACAAAAAATAATATATTTGAAGTAGTTTTCTTTTCTGTGTTTATAAC
>JAAZDL010000007.1 GCA_012512795.1 Mycoplasmatota bacterium | reverse complement strand
TATCAAGATTATGTTCAATAACTATAACAGTATCACCGTTATCTACAATTCTATTTAATATTAATAAAAGTTTTTTAATATCATCACTATGAAGACCAGTAGATGGTTCATCAAGTATAAATATACTCTTACCAGTAGGCTTTTTTTGAAGTTCTTTAGCTAGTTTTACTCTAGATGCTTCTCCTCCAGATAATGTAACAGCATTTTGACCTAGTTTTACATAACCAAGACCAACTTCATCCATTACTTTTAAAGCTTTATATACTTTAGGTACATTTTCAAATACAGTAAGGGCTTCATGCACTCTTAAATCAAGTATTTGAGCTATATTAAGATTTTTAAATTTGATTTTTAAAGTTTCATTATTATATCTAGTCGCATGACAAACATCACAAGGAACATAAACATCAGGTAAAAAATGCATCTCTATTTTTTTAACACCATCACCTAAACATGCTTCACATCTTCCACCTTTAACATTAAAACTAAACCTACTCTTATCATATCCATGTATTTTCGAATCTTTAGTTTGAGCAAAAACATCTCTTATCGCATCAAACACTCCTACATAAGTTGAAGGATTACTTCTAGGTGTTCTTCCAATTGGATCTTGGCTTATATTTATAACTTTATCAATATTTTCAATGCCTTTAACTGATTTATATTCTCCAGGCTTATCTTTAGTTTTATACACTTTATTCATAAGTATTTTACTAAGTATTTCATTTACTAAAGTACTCTTACCACTACCTGATACTCCTGTTACACAAATAAACTTACCTAAAGGAAACTCAACATCAATATTTTTTAAGTTATTTGCTTTACACCCAGTTAATTTTATAGATTGTTTATTACCTTTTCTCCTTTTAAGTGGTATATCTATTTTTTCTCTTCCACTTAAATAAGCACCAGTTATAGAATCTTTATTATTCATTATTTCTTTAGGAGTTCCTTCAGCTACTAAATAACCACCTTCTGCACCTGCTTTAGGCCCTATATCAACTATATAATCAGCATTAAGCATAGTATCAATATCATGCTCTACAACTATTAAAGTATTGCCTAAATCTCGCATTTCCTTTAAAGAATTAATAAGTTTCTCATTATCTTTTTGATGTAGACCAATTGATGGTTCATCAAGAACGTATAATACACCAGATAATCTACTACCTATTTGAGTAGCAAGTCTTATTCTTTGTGCTTCTCCACCTGATAAAGTTGATGCTCCTCTTGATAAAGTTAAATACTCAAGACCAACATTTTTAAGAAAACTAAGTCTTTCGTTTATCTCTTTAATTACTAAAAAAGATATTTCTTTTTGTTCTTTATTTAGTTTTAATTTATTAAAAAATTCAATTAATTCTCTTATACTTAAACAAGTAAGATTATATATATTTTTATTATTAATTTTAACACTTAAAGCCTCACTTTTAAGTCTAGCTCCTTGACATACAGGACAAACAAGTTCAGTCATATACTTTTCTATCCACTCTCTTATTGATGGACTTACAGTTTCCATATATCTTCTTTCTAAATTAGAAATTATACCTTCAAAATAATCATTACTCTTTAGCATACTTCCACTTCTAGTAGTAATTGTTAAATCAAGTTTTTCTTTAGAACCATAAAGAATTATATCTAACTCTTCTCTTTTAAGTTTTTTAATAGGTTTATTTAAATCAATTTTATAATGTTTAGCTACTAAAGCTAATTTTTTATAATATATATTTAAAGTTTCACCACTTTGAAAAGATACTATAGCTCCTTGCATAATTGATTTATCTTTATCTGGTATTAATATATCTTCATCAATATGTAATTTAACACCTAAACCTTTACATTCATTACAAGCACCATATGGACTATTAAAAGAAAATAATCTAGGTTCTAATTCAGGAATACTAAAATCACAATAAGGACATGAATAATTTTCACTCATTAATAATTCTTTTTCAGATGCTATAACAATTATTACTTTTCCATTTGATAGTTTAGTAGCTATTTCAATACTTTCAAAAATTCTACTTCTACTACTATCTTTTATAACAATTCTATCAATTATTACATCTATTTTATGTTTAATATTTTTTTCTAATATAATTTCTTCACTTAAATCATATATTTTCTCATCTATTCTTACTCTTACATATCCATCTTTTTTTAAAGACTCAATTAAATCTTTATGAGTTCCTTTTTCACCACGAACAACAGGTGCCAATATTTCTATTTTAGTACCTTCTTTATATTCCATTACTTTATTTGTCATTTCGTCAAAACTTTGTTCAGTTACAGGTATTTTATGAACTGGACAATAAGGAATGCCTATTCTTGCATATAAAAGTCTAAGATAATCATATATCTCAGTAACAGTTCCAACAGAACTTCTAGGGTTTTTATTAGTTGATTTTTGATCAATTGATATACTAGGACTTAACCCTTCAATAGAATCAACATCAGGTTTATTCATGTTGCCTAAAAACTGCCTTGCATAAGCACTTAAACTCTCTACATATCTTCTTTGACCTTCAGCATATATAGTATCAAACGCTAAACTGCTTTTACCACTACCAGATACTCCTGTCATAACAATTAATTTATTTTTAGGAAGTTCTAAACTAATATTTTTTAGATTATTTTCCCTTGCATTCTTAATAATAATTTTATCCATAGTACACCTCTTAATAGATTTATCAAACAGGTATATTATACTACATAACAAACAAAAAAAGAAGATATCTTCTTTTTAAATTAATTACATGAAACATTATTAGCACTAATAGGAAAATTACAACAACCACACGGATGACCTTCATGATTAGAAATACATACAGCATCATCAGCATTATATTTAATAATACACGAATTTAAATACTCTTCTTCATTATTTCCTTCAACATATACCTTAACCAAATAATCTGATGGTATCTTAGTATCAGTAATAGGATTCTTTAAATTAGATTCAATATAATTCTCATTTTGTAAAAGTCCAATCTTAACTGTTAAACTTTTTTCTTCTTTAAAAGATTCAAG
>JAAZDL010000086.1 GCA_012512795.1 Mycoplasmatota bacterium | reverse complement strand
TTTAGTTTACAATGCTACGTTATCATTTAGTTTACTAAAATATTTATGGATAAATAAGATATATGTTTTATTAATAATTATTGCATTAACTATAGTTATTTTGTTTCTTAAAAAGAAAAAAAGAAGAAGAAAAGTTAAAATAACATATTCTAACTAAAAATTAATAAGTTGACAATTAGTTATTAAAACTTTAAAATATATATAGAAGTTTAATACTTCTAGAAAGAAAAGTAATGGAGGAAAATTATGGATAATGTAGTTATCTCCATTTTGCTTGTAGTAGTTGGATTATTTGTTGGTGCTTTTGCTATGATGATAGTAAATAGATTAAGAGTAAGCAAAGCCCAAAAAGATGCTGATAAACTAATTCAAGATGCTAAACGTGAAGCTGAGAAAGTTAAACGTGATGGTGTATTTGAATTAAAAGAAGAAAGTTATAAACTTAAAAATCAAACTGATGCAGAGATCAAAGAGAAAAAGCGTGAACTTAATGAACTTAATCAAAGGATTGATAACAGAGAGAAGAGTTTGGACAAAAGAGATGAAATACTTGCAGAAAGAGAAAGAAACTTAGATCAAAAGGATAAAGATTTATTAGCTAAGCAAAAAGAAATTCAAGAAAAAGATGCAAAAATGGAGAGTATAATAAAAGAGCAAATTACTCTTTTAGAGAAAATCTCTGGTTTTTCTAAGGAAAAAGCAAGAGAAATGGTACTTAAAAAAGTAGAAGAAGAAATGAATAAAGAAATTTCTGAATACTTAAAAGAACGTGAAGATGAGGCAAAACTTGAGGCTGATAGGAAAGCAAAAGACTTATTAGTTTCTAGTATGCAAAGATACTCAAGTGATGTAACTAGTGAACAAACTGTTACCGCTGTAGAACTTCCTAATGATGAAATGAAAGGAAGAATTATTGGTAGAGAAGGTAGAAATATCAGAACTATTGAAGCAGTAACTGGAGTTGATCTAATAATAGATGATACTCCTGAGGTTATAGTATTATCATCATTTGATCCTTTAAGAAGAGAAATAGCTAAAGTAACATTAGAAACTCTAATTAAAGATGGAAGAATACATCCGGCAAGAATAGAAGAACTTTATGATAAAGTATGCGAAGATCATAAAAAGATTATTCGTGAAAAAGGTGAAGAGGCAATATTTGAACTTGGTATATCTAAAGTTGATCCTGAAATAGTAGAACTTGTTGGTAAATTAGCATTTAGAACAAGTTATGGACAAGATGCTTTAGCACATAGTAAAGAAGTTGCTCATTTAGCTGGACTTTTAGCAAGTGAATTAGGTGAAAATGTAAGCCTTGCTAAAAGAGCAGGTTTGTTACATGATATTGGTAAAGCTATTGACTTTGAAATTGAAGGAAGTCATGTAGAAATAGGAGCAGATATTGCTCGTAAGCATGGTGAGGATAAAGTTGTAATTAATTCAATAGAATCACATCATGGAGATAAAAAAAGTGAATACATAATATCAGAATTAGTTGCTATCGCAGATGCGCTTTCTGCTGCTAGACCTGGTGCAAGAAATGATTCATTAGAGAATTATGTTAAAAGACTTGAAGAACTTGAAAAAATAGGAAATTCATTTGACGGTGTTGATAAAACATTCGCAATGCAAGCAGGTAGAGAATTAAGAGTAATTGTTAAACCTGAAGAAATAGATGACTTAAAGAGTTACAAAGTTGCAAGAGATATCAAAGAAAAAATTGAAGAATCTATGCAATATCCTGGAACAATTAAAGTTGTTGTTATTCGTGAAACAAGAGCTGAAGAAGTTGCTAAATAAGCAACTTTTTGTTTGATATGAAATGATTTACATGTTAAAATATATTAGGAGATGATTATAAATGAAAGCATTAATAACTGGAGCTTCAAGTGGTCTTGGAAAAGACTTTGCTATTGAATTATCTAAACAAGGATATGATCTTGTTTTAGTATCTAGATCAGAAGATAAGCTCTTAGATTTAAAAAAAGAATTAAATACAAATGTTGAAATAGAAACAATGGATTTAAGTATAATGGATAATGTAATAAAATTACATAATAAATATAGTAATAAAATAGATTTACTTATTAACAATGCTGGCTTTGGAACATTTGGTAAATTTTATGAAACTGATCTTTTGGTTGAACTTAATATGATAGATTTGAATATCAAGACTTATCACGTTTTAACTAAATTATTTTTAATAGATTTTGTTAAAAGAGATTCTGGTAGGATATTAAACGTAGCATCATCAGCTGCATTTCAACCAGGTCCTTTAATGGATACTTACTATTCAACTAAAGCATATGTTTATAGTATGAGCATGGGAATATATGAAGAGCTTAGAAGAGATAAAAGTAATGTTAAAATAAATATTCTTTGTCCAGGCCCAGTTGATACAAGTTTTAACGATAGAGCAAAAGTATCTTTTGGAGTAAAAAGTTTAAAGAGTATTGATGTAGTAAGATATGCCATTAAGTGTATGAATAAAAATAAACTAGTAATTATACCAAGTTTAAAAATGAAAATATCAGTATTTGCTAATAGGTTTTTAAGTAGAAAAAGTGTTATTAAAATAACTTATAATATTCAAAAATCAAAAATTAACTAATATATACAAGGAGTTTTTATAAAATGAAAATAGTACAGATATCATCTTTAGGATGTCCCTCATGCATTATTATGAATAACATATTAAATAAATTAAAAAAAGATTATTCTTTTGATTATGAAGAATATGATTTTGATTTTGATGATATAAAGAAATTTAATGTTGGTAAGATATTACCTGTATTTATTTTTTATAAAAATGATATTGAAATAACAAGATTATGTGGAGAACATAAAATACAAGAATTTATAGAACTAATTGAAGGAGAGAACAAATGAAAAAAATTATATACACGGCATTATTATTTATTTTACTAATATGTATACCATACAATATTAAAGCTGAAGAAAAAACATTAAATTTATATTTATTTTATGGTGATGGGTGTCCTCACTGTAAAGATGAAGAAGATTTTCTTGATAAATATTTAAAAGAAAATAAAAATGTAAAATTATATAAATATGAAGTATGGTATAGCGAAGAAAATAGAGAAAAACTTAATGATGTTAAAGAAATATTAGATTATAGTTCTAATGGTGTTCCATTTTTAGTTATTGGTAATTCTGCTTTAGTAGGTTTTGGTAAAAATTCATCTGAAGAAAAAATCAAAAATACTATTAATTATTATATGGAACAAAAATTTAAAGACAAAGTAGGTATTTATTTAGGTTTAGTGGAAGAGACAGAAGAAAACTATCTTGATTCTTCTTATATAGATGAAGAAGTAACAGTTCCAATAATTGGAAACAAAAAAGCATCTGAAGTTCCTTTGCTATTATCTGCAATACTTATTGGTACAGTTGATGGCATTAACCCATGTGCTATGTGGATACTTTTATTTTTAATATCAATGTTACTTGGTATGAATAACAAAAAAAGAATGTGGGCATTAGGAATTACATTTTTAGTATCATCAGCTGCTGTATATTTTTTATTTTTAATATCATGGTTAAACTTAGCGATATTTTTAAATAAAATAGCTTATATTAGAATTGGTATTAGTATAATAGCATCAACATTCGGAATTTATGCTATAACAAAATTCTTTTTTGGTAAAAAAGATGATGGATGTGAAGTTGTTGATTCTAAAAATAGAAAAAGAATAATACATTCAATTGGAAAAATTGTTAAAGAAAAGTCATTTATTATAGCTTTAGTTGGTATAGTTGCGCTAGCAGCAGCAGTTAATGTTATTGAATTATTATGTTCTTTAGGACTTCCAGTAACTTTTATACAAATACTTTCAATAAATGAAGTAAATAAAACTGGTCAAATATTATATTCACTTCTTTATGTATTATTTTTCTTACTTGATGATATTATTATATTTACAATAGCAATGAAAACTCTTGAAATAAAAGCTATATCAAATAAGTTTGGTAAATACTCTCATTTAATAGGTGGTATTATTATGTTAACAATAGGTATCTTGATATTAAAAAAACCGGAATGGTTAATGTTTAATTTCAAATAAAAATCTTAAGATTTACTTAAGATTTTTTTATTGCAGGTTTATAAAATTCTTTTTGTATTTTATTAGTACTCCATAACAATTGATGAAATGGTTTATTAATAATTAAATCAAACTCTCCCAAATATTCATAAACTGTAGGTTTAAATTTCAGTTTAAACTCATTTAATGCTTTATATGGATTTTTATCTGTAAAGTCTGCGGTAATACCATTCATATCAAAATATAAATAATTTGCTTTTTTATATTCATCTATTATTTTATAAAATAAGAATGTTTTAATATCTATTCCATAAAATTCTTTATTATATCCTGCCATTACTAAAGTTATTCTCCCCTCATGTTTTATAAGAAGAGCAGCAGCTAAAGTTTCTCTCATTACATTGTCGCGCATTCTAATATTAATAGCTGAAATATCTGATGAAATATTATTCATTATTTTATCTGATTCAGTCTTTTCGTTATAGCAGTTCATATCGTTTGGATTGTTTTCAAATAATATATTTAATTCTTCATTTCTTTTTTCTTCAAAAATATATTGTTTTTGCAAATATTTTACATATACTTCGTAACTTAAATCTAATTTAATTAAATCAACCATCTCAGATTTTGCAAATATATTATATAAATATTTATAATAAGTTAAAGTTTTATTATCTTTACTTTCTACAAAAGAATAAAAAGTTTTTAAATCTTCTTCTGTATTTCCTTGAACTAAGTGTAAACCTTTAAGTTCAGTTAATTTCATTTCTTCTATCATTTTTTGTTCTAAACTATTAAAGTCATAAGTAGGTAAATATATAACAGGCGTATATTTAGGTAAAATAGATTCAAAGTATAAATTATCTCTTAGTTTATCATATCCATATTTTTTTAAAACAGGAATCAAAGATTTATTTTTAGATATAATAGTTTTACTTTTATCTTCGAAATTTACTATTGAATATGAGATTTCAGGATTTATTTTGATAAAAGCAAATCCTTTTAAAAAGAAAAACTCTTTTACTTTTTTAGTAAATACTCTTAATAACTCATCATTATAATAATCTACTAAAAACCCTCTAGGAGCATATCCATATTTCATATTTGGACCAATAGACTTATATAAAATAACACTAGCAGCTACTATAACATTTTTATGAAAAGCGCCAACATAAATAACGGAAAAATCACTGTGAGACATTAATTCACCGTATTCTTTAGTCTGATAAAAATTTTTTAATAAATGATTATTAGCAAAATCATTAAATTCTGTTGGGCTTATTTCTTTTATAGACATACTGCTCACTCCTTTAAAATTCATTATAATTATAGCATATAATTTAAAAAAATGGTATAATCTATATATAAATAATTGGAGGGTAGTTGTGAGTAAAATAGTAGAAGTTAAAGCTAGAGAAATATTAGATTCAAGAGGTTATCCAACTGTTGAGGTTGAAGTTAAAACTGAAAAGGGATTTATAGGTATAGCATCAGTCCCCTCT
>JAAZDL010000085.1 GCA_012512795.1 Mycoplasmatota bacterium | reverse complement strand
TTATATGGGACAACCGATTTTTCTGCTGGAGATTTAGGATTCTTTTCTGCTATCTTAGCTGCTCTTGTTGCTTATGCATTTGTAATTTTCGTTATTTGGATTGTTACAGTTATAGGTACATGGAAAATTTATGAAAAAGCACAAAGACCTGGTTGGGCATCAATTATACCTATTTATAGCCAATATGTACTTTTTGAAATGGTTGGTATGAAAGGCTGGTACATTTTTTTAGCATTTATACCTTTCTTCGGAGCAATTATTGTTGCTATTATGGCTATAATTGCTTATGTAAAACTTGCTGCTTGCTTTAAAAAAGAAACACTGTTTGCTATCGGATTAATATTACTACCTGTTGTATTCTTTCCAATCCTAGGTTTTGATTCATCTACTTATACAAAACCACAATAAAAGAACTTTATTAAAGTTCTTTTTATTTTAATTCATAATTAGTTCCATCTTTACTATCATTTAGAATAATTCCTAAACTTAGTAAAGTATCTCTTATATCATCAGATGTATCATATCTTTTTTCTTCTCTGGCTTTATTTCTAAGTTTTATTATATAGTTTATTAATGAATCATCTAAAGTTTTTTCATTTTTTTCTTCATTAAAATCTAAACCTAATATTGGACTAACTACCTCATCAATAAAATGATTAATATTTATAAGCTTATTATCATCTTTAGTTGTATTTATTATCTTAGTTATTTCATATAAATAACTAATAGCAAGAGCAGTATTAAAGTCATCACTCATAGCTTCTAAAAATTTATTTTTAATATTTTCTATTTCTTCATCTTTTTCAAAATTTTCATTTTGTTTTACTAATCTTGACTTAGAAATTGCTTTAGAAATACTTTTATATGATTTTACAGCTTCAGTTAACTTATTATCATCAAAATCAGTTGGTCTTCTATATTGAGATAATAAAGTAAAAAATCTTATTATTAGTGGGTCGTACTTTTCAAATAAATCAGGTAGTGTAATAAAGTTGCCTAATGATTTACCCATTTTTTGTCCATTTACAGTTACTAAGTTATTATGAATAAAGTACTTAACAAACTCACATCCATTAGCACACTCAGACTGAGCGACTTCACATTCGTGATGAGGAAATATATTATCCATACCTCCACCGTGAATATCAAAAGTATCACCAAGATATTTTTTAGCCATTACAGAACATTCTATATGCCATCCAGGATAACCAACTCCCCATGGTGATGGCCATTTCATTAAATGTGAGTCTGAAGCAAATTTCCATAAAGCAAAATCTTCTGGTCTTTTTTTATCATCTGCTACACTTATTCTCTCACCACTTAAAGTATCATCTAAACTTCTATTAGAAAGTTTTCCATAATCTTTAAATTTTTCTATATCAAAATAAACATTATTTTCTTTAGTTACATAAGCATAACCTTTTTTTACTAATGTTTCGATCATTTCAATTATTTCAATAATATGACCTGTAGCTCTACAAGAAATATCAGGCTTTAATATATTAAGTTTTTCCATACACTCAAAATAAGATATTTCATATTTATATGCGATTTGATATGGATCTATCTTTTCAATCTTAGCTTGCTTTTCTACTTTAGATTCTCCTGAATCTGCATCACCTACTAAATGTCCTACATCAGTTATATTTTGAACATATTTCACATTATATCCTAAATATTTTAAATATCTAAAAATAATATCAAAACTTATATAGCTTTTAGCATGCCCTAAGTGAGGATATCCATACACAGTTGGTCCACATACATACATACCAACATTATTACCATCTAACGGTATAAATTCTTCTTTTTGATTTGTTTTTGTGTTATATACTTTTAAAGACACACCTCTCACCTCTTCATTAGATTTTATCATAAAATCAAATATTATTCTATTAAAAAAAGAAAATTATATTTTCTTATTTTTTTAATTCATCATTTTCTTCAGGCTTAAATTCACAAACATTAAATATATCATTTCTTACTTTAGTTTCTATTTCTTTATAT
>JAAZDL010000084.1 GCA_012512795.1 Mycoplasmatota bacterium | reverse complement strand
GTTTTTTGATATTTCAACTACTCCTTTTACTGTTTGTCTTGTTAGTTCTGATATTTTCCTTGCTATATCTCCGAAGACTGATGATACATCTACAGTAGAAGCATTATAATAGTAAGATGGAGACGTTGCCAAATTCTCAAGAATTGTTTTAGCTGTTTGTGTAACGCTAAAACCAATTGTGTATAATTTTGTACCATTATAATTTTTTATATTATTTGCTTGAGTAGTATAAGACCCTGAACTAGGCTCACCATCAGATAAAAATACTACAAAATTCGAATTATGAGAATTAGCATTATATAAAGATTGTAAACTAGTATAACAATCCTCCAAAGTAGTTCCGTAAGGAGTTTGTCCAGAGCCAACTAAGCCTGAGATTATAGTTTTTAAATTTTGAGGTGTTACTGTAGTTCCGTTAGTACATTTATATTTTTTAGTCCCATCTATAGTTTTATTCATCGTAACAATACATAATCTGTTATTATAGTTTGAGCCATCATTTATCATTAGCGTATCTATAAATTGATTAGCAGCTGTTTTTAAAGCATTCATTTTTGGTGCTGACATACTTCCAGAATCATCTAGTGCTAAAACTATATTAGCACCATTATCAGCAATTTCAGAATAAGAAATTAGTTTTTCTATAGATAAAGAATTCTTAGGATCAGGATTAGGTTGAACCCCATCAATACTATAAACTAATTGATTACTAACAACATCTCCAGCATTGCCTATAACTTTAACATTAAATTTAATAATTAGTGTTGCTCCTGGATTAAGAAAAAAAGTATATCCATTTGAACTTAAAATAGATTGAACTATATTATTTGAAACAGTTGAACTATAAGCTACTCCATTTAAAGTAACTGAAATATTCGTTGGACTTTGAATAGTTTTACCAATAGCATTAACAAGTTCTATTTCTCTTGCTTTTACCTCAGAGATATCTTCTCCAACGTTTTTAACTTCAACTGTATATACAATAGTGTCATTATAACCAACAACATCATTTCCAGTAAGAGAACTATTTCTTATAATTGTTGCATTAGCAAAATCTACTTTTATTTTAAATTCTGGTTCTAAAAACTCCCAAGGCTCTCTATAGGTACCTTTACCTTTAACTTTAGTATTTTTTAATATATATTCTGTAATTTTAGCACCTATTTTAGCAGTATTTAAACTCTCACTATAGCCATTGTTTGATATTTTATAAGTTGTTGTAGTGTTTTTTTCCGTCATAGTCCAATAATTAATTTGACTATTTAGATATGTTTTACCACCTAATATAGATACCTTATATTCATAAAGATTTAAAAAACCACCTTTTACAAATCCTGTTTTAGTAGAAAATGTTGATCCATTATACAGATAATTTGTACTTGGGTCTATATACCATTTATACTTATTCATGGAAGTTATATAAGTATTTGTGCTAGATTTAGCTTTATCATAATCTATATATACTGTTGCAAACACAAAAAGTGGAAAGATTAGTAAAACAACAATCGAAAAAAATATTCCTTTTTTCATATTAAGCCCTACTTTCTTATTTTCAAAAGAATTATAACATCAACTAGTTAATTTGTCAAATTTAAAAATAATAAAATTATTTAATTATTACAATATTTAAATAAAAAAACAAGCACTATATATATTACTATTTACTTGTTTTTTTTAAACGAATTTGCTATCATAATAGAGTTAGGAGGAGAGTTATGAAAAAAATAATAATAGTTCTTGCTTGTGCACTTTTACTTGTTGGTTGTAATGATGTTAAACTAACAAACGGGAAAAATGCACTAGTAACTTTTGAAAAAGGAGGTATCAGTTCAGACGATTTATATAATATGTTATTATAGGGGGTGGAAGGAGGATGACCATGCTAACTGAAGTGAATTTCACTGAAGCTCGAAATGATTTTT
>JAAZDL010000083.1 GCA_012512795.1 Mycoplasmatota bacterium | reverse complement strand
TTATAATCCATATTAAGTCCTCCTTAAAATAATAATATCACGATTTTTACATATTTCAATTATTTATTTGACAAATCTCGTATAATTTATGTTAATTTAGCTCTTAATTTATGATAAACATATTTATTTTATGTATAATATAAATAGGTGATTTAAATGGTTGTAAGAAAATTAAATTATTTTAAATTATCTATATTTATTATTAGTTTAATTGCTATTATATTTGGTTTAACTAAGTTAATAGTGCATTTTAACTATAAGAAAACAGATGAATATAAATTTACTTCTATTGGTTATAGTTTAGAAGAGTTTGAAATTCTTAATAAACAATTAAAGCAAGATGAGTTAAAATCATTACTGAAAATGGATTATAATAGTGATATAGTTTTTCTAGTAAAAGAAAAGTACTTTATTTTTAAAAATTTAAGTTTGTATTTAGAATATAAAAAAGATAATAAAAATAAAGATCTTACTAATATTGTAGCTATAATAAACACTGAGGCTAATATTGAATGGATAGATGAGTCTAAGGATACTGATACAACTAAAAATGAACTGATGCTTGTAAATAGATTATATGGGCTTAAAAACGATTATGAACCTGATGATATAGTTGAAGTATCAGTGCAGTATGCTTATTCTGGAGTTAAGATAAGTAGTATGATTTTAGATCCAATAATAGAAATGATTGAAGATGCTAAAAATAGTGGTTATTCATTAGTATTATCTGATGGATATAGATCATATAAAGATCAAGAAAAAATGTTTAATAATTATAAAAATAGCTATGGAGAAAGTGATGCGGATATATATGTAGCTAGGCCAGGACACTCAGAATATCAAACTGGACTATCATTTGATATTTCACCATATAATAAAGTATATGATAATCCTAAAAACAGTGAAGAATACATCTGGCTAGAAGAAAATGCTTATAATTATGGTTTTATATTTAGATTTCCAAGTGATAAAGAAAATTTAACACAATTTAGAGCATCTACTTGGAGACTTAGATATGTAGGAGTTTCAGCAGCGACTTTAATTTATAATGAGAAGATATGTTTTGAAGAGTACTATGCATATTTTGTAGATAAGGAGTAACGTATGAATAATAAAATAGTAGTTTTTGGAGGAGGTACAGGGCAGTCAGTATTATTAAGTGGTTTGAAAATGTTTCCGCTAGATATTACTGCCATTGTATCAGTATCAGATGATGGTAAAAGTACAGGTAAATTAAGAAAAGAATTTAATGTACCTGCAGTAGGAGATATTAGAAGAGTTTTAGTATCATTATCAGAAACTGAGGAAATAATAGAAAAACTTATAAATTATAGGTTTAAAACAACAAGTGATTTAGACGGGCATACAGTAGGTAATATACTTTTAACAGCATTAACAGACATATCAGGTAATTTATCTTCAGGTATTAAACAAGTAGGTAAAGTTTTAAATTTAAAAGGTAAAGTATTACCTCTTACTGATGATAATGTAACTTTAATGGCAGAAATGGAAGATGGCACTATTATTGAAGGAGAAAGCAGTATAACAGCATATGGTAAAACTATAAATAGAGTTTTTTATAAAGAAAAGCCACAAATAAATGATGAAGTAATTAAAAGTATAAAAGAAAGTGATGC
The DNA here is from genome assembly GCA_012512795.1 of Mycoplasmatota bacterium. GTDB lineage: Bacteria > Bacillota_I > Bacilli_A > RF39 > UBA660 > CAG-1000. The sequence continues at coordinate 3,383 of JAAZDL010000083.1, read as the reverse complement.
AATTATACTTAGTATGGGTAGCATATATACTAGTATTATTCCTAATTTGTTATGTAAGAAAATCGTTAATGCTATTGATAAAAGTGATGCTAAGATTATTTATGTATGTAACATGATGACTCAACCAGGAGAGACAGAAGATTTTAGAGTTAGTGATCATATTAATTTGTTAAATAGTTATCTTGGAGAGAAAAAAATAGATGTAGTAATAACAAATAGTCAAAAAGTTAATAAGAAGACTCAAAAGATCTATGAAACACTTGAACAAAAAGATTTAGTTGTATTTGATAAAGAAAATATTAAGATACAAGTTGTTAATAAACCTCTTTTAAAAATAGAGAATAATACAATAAGGCATGATAGTGTTAAATTAGGTCTTGAAATAATGAATATTATAGCGAAATAATCAACTTTTGCTTGACTAAAACAAAGCAATTATGTTAATATTAATATGCTTGATTTATTCAAGCGCCTACCGTGGGGAATTAGCTCAGTTGGCTAGAGCATCTGCCTTGCACGCAGAGGGTCGCGGGTTCAAGTCCCACATTCTCCACCATTTTGTTATTTATGCCCTATATAGGGCTTTTTAATTATAATAGTTTACAAAGTTATCTCTTTATTATATTATAAAGTTGTTACTTTGTAATATATTGCCGTCTTAGTTAAATGGTATAACAGAGCCATGGTAAGGCCCAATTATAAGTTCGATTCTTATAGATGGCACCATAAAATAGTAAGAAATGTATATAAAGGATAGTGATTATATGATAAAACAAGTTACTAAAATATTAGATGCAAAAATATGCGATGAGTTTTTAACAGAACTTATTTTAGATGAACAAAAATATGATAGTACAATAGATAAAGATTTTAAAGTATCAGATTATTTTCCGAATATTATAAATAATAAAGAGTATTATTTATTAGGGTACTATATAGAAAATGAAATAGTAGGTTATATCTTAATAAAGTTTGTTGATCAAAATAATAAAATATGTCTAATAGATGGCCTTTATGTAAAAAAGGAACATAGAAATAAAAAGATAGCAACTTCACTAGTAGATGAAGCATTAAAAATTTGCAATGAAAAAGAATATAAACATATTGATATAAATGTTATGTATGAAAATAATATAGCTAAAAAATTATATAAAAAATTTGGATTTGAGGAATTTAAAGTTAATTTAAGAAAAAATTTATAACAATTTAAAGAGTTTAAGCATGTTAACTGTAAGGATAGTGATAATATATGTATGGAGCAATAATTGGTGATATGTCTGGCTCATTATTTGAATACAGTGAGTTTGTTGATTCTATGAATAAAGTAATAAATTTAAAAAGAAGAATGGAAATATTAAGTAAAAAGAGTTTGATTGATAAAGAAAGTTTTTTTAGTGATGATACAATTTTAACCATAGCAGTATTAGATGCATTATTAACAAATAAATCTTTTGAACCTGTATTAAAAAGATATATACTTTTCTATAGCGATTATAAACCTAAAATTGAAAAGTATTTTAAGCATCCATTTTCTCCTAATACAATGAAATGGGCAAAAAGTAATATTATTGCAAATAGTATAGGAAATGGTTCTGCGATGAGAGTATCTCCTGTTGGATACTTATGTAATAGTAAAGAAGAAGTATTAGAAAAAGCTAAACTTTCAGCAATACCTACTCATAATAGTGAGTCTGGTATAAAAGGAGCTCAAGCAGTAGCGTACTCTATTTTTCTAGCTAGAGAAGGATATAAAAATAGTGAAATAGAAAGTCAAATATCAGATAAATTTAAATACAACTTAGATTTAAATTTAGATAATTTAAGAAAAACTAATACATTTAGTAGTATTTGTGATATAGTAGTTCCTCAAAGTATTTATTGTGCACTTTCATCTTCAACATTTGATGAATCTATAAGAAAGGCAATTTCAATAGGTGGAGATACTGACACTATAGCATGTATAACAGGTTCTATTGCTGAGGCTTTATACAAAGTTGATCGAGAACTAGTAGATATAGTAGATGAGCATATACCAAGTGACTTTCAAAAAAAATTAAAAATAGGATATAGTAAAATTATTTAATAAATTGTGGACAGGGGGATATTTATGAAACAAGTTCAGTTTGATGTTTATGAGTTAGTTAAAAATAAACTAATGGAAAACAAAAGTATTGATGAAATTTCAAAAGAATTAAATTTAGAAAGAACTTATATTATTAATATATTAAAGATAATTAGAAGTGATGTTGTAAACTCATTTAAAGAAGATGACTTTGTTTATGTAGAGTTAATAAATATATTATTAAATAGTAAAAATAAAAGAAATATTACGAGAAACTTTGGAGGAGAAAGCAGAAATGCTGCTTTTAGTTTAATGTGTGACGGATATACTGTATATGATATAGTTGATAAACTAAGAGTTAGACCTGAAAAGTTATTATATTTATTTAAAACAATGTATTATGATTTATGTATATACGGAAATGATAGTGAGAAAAAATATGCTTCAATGATAAAATATAATATTTTAAGAACTATAGATTTATTAGACGCATCAAATAAATCTAGTAATTATCATTTTAATAAAAATATAGACTCATCAGATGAATTTATGCGACTTGCTTGTTTAGATGGAAGTGAGATACTTACTGCTTCAAAGTTTGATCAATTGTTTTCTCTTGGGAATATGGAAAATATAAAATTTATAGTTATCTCTGATACTCATTTTGGAAGTAGATATGAAAACTTTGAATATTTAGATAAAGTATATGAGTATGCTACTAAAAATGGTATTAATTATATTTTTCATTCTGGAGACTTTATTGAAGGTGCTCATATGAATTACAGTAGGTGTAAAAGTAAATGTAAAAATATTGTAGACCAAGTAAATCATAGTATGAAAAATTATTGTTATGATAAAAATATCAAAAATTTAATATTGCTTGGTAATCATGATGCTTTTCCAATTATTAGTGATGGAGTAGATATTGCGAAAATATTAAGTGAAAGAGATGATTTTGAAATACTTGGATATAAATCAGCATATATAAAAGTAAATGATGAATATATATCTTTAAAACATGAAATATCTAGAATATTAAATAAAACTAATGATAATGTAGTACTATTAAATTTTCTAGGGCACTCACATCAATATAAATGTTATTATGATGGGAAATATGCAATATTTAGAGTTCCTGCTTTGTGTGATTTACCTTCTAATAGCCATGCTATTGTTAATAAAGGATTTCTTGTTGGTAATATTGATTTTGAAAATAATTACGCAAGAGATTTAAGTATTGAATATATACCTCTTGGAGAAGATAAAGAATCAATTAGTTTTCAAAGAAAATTAAAAATATAAAAAGCTTTCATTTATTTGA
>JAAZDL010000082.1 GCA_012512795.1 Mycoplasmatota bacterium | reverse complement strand
TGATATTTCTCTTTGTACTGAAGAATTTAATTTATTAAGCTCTTCATTTTTTTTGTTTTATAAAAAAGACTTTTCAATAAAACTAGTGTATAATTAAGAAAGTACTTAATTGAAAGGATAAATTTATGAATATAATAGAGAAAATTAGAAATTATCAAAATAATATAAGTGATAAAAAAGAATCTCCATCAATATTTTTAAGTTTAGCTGATGAGATAGTGAAGGATTTTCCTTATCGTTTAAATGAAAAAACTTATCTTTTAGTTCCTGATAAAAATCAAGAACTAAGAGAAATGTCATATGAATATTTTTTATCTAAAGGTAAAACAATGCCTATAGCTTCAGTTTTAAATATGTCTGAAATTATTAATAAGTTTAATAGTGTAGCTAAGACACTTGGTTTTACAGTTATAACTGATATAAGAAGTTATCGTAATGATGGAGAATTATTTGATTTATTAGGCTCTAACTTAATAAGTGATGGTTTAGATAAAGAAGAATATAATAGTTTAAATAATGTTAATATTCCTTTAACTTTATCAGTTGATGAATATTGCTTAAATATGTTTTTGCCAGCAGTTTTTAAAAATAATACAGCAAATCGAGGAGAAGATAAATATTTAATAGAAGATAAAGATCAACTTAAGAAAATTTTAGAATTATTTGAATTACCTGAAAGTAAGCAAATAAATTTAAAAAACGAATTTGTTGTTCAAAAATATATTAAAAACATTGAAGGTATAAATAGTTCGCTAAGAGTATTTACTACTTGTACTGGAGATGTATTATCTTCTTTATTTTTATTTTCAACTGATCATGAGCAAAAGAAAAAAATTAAAAACTTTGGTATAGATATAGTTAATCCATGTGAATATTTATGCGATCCTTCTTCAAAGTATTATCTTAACTCTAAAAATATTACTTCTAATGTTGCTGGTGGAGGTAAAGTAATAATTTTAAATAGTGATACAAAAAAACTTAGTGTTGATGAATCATTTATATTGACTTTGCATGATATAGATACTGAAACATTATCGTTACCGGAAAGTATTATTAGTCAGTGCAAAGAAATAACATCATATTGGGAAAGTAAAAAAGGAATAGTTGTAGGAATAGACTTTATTTATAATTTAAATGATAATAATTGGTATTATTTAGAAACAAATAAAAATCCATCAGTTTACGGATACAAACTTTTTATGGATATAAAAAATTATCAAAAAAAAGATATAAAATCACTAATGCAACTTGATGCTTTAACAAAAGTTGTTGAAAATATTATGACAAGAGATTTATTAGAAGAAAAACAAAAAACAAAATAAATAAAAATATTTAAAAAAATACTTGACAACGAATTATAAGTTTGATATATTTAATGAACAAAGAGAAACTAATTTAATTTATTAAATGATATTTCTCTTTGTACTGAAGAATTTAATTTATTAAGTTCTTCATTTTTTTTGTTTTAAAATAAGAAAATTATATAAAGAAAAAACATAAAAAGTAAATTTCTATTATTTAAGGTTGATATAATTTTTTTTAACTTGTATAATTATCATAGGTGAGGATAGTGAAAGACAATAAACTTGTTAGATTTTTTAATTCGGTGAATTTTAGTATAGATCATACAGTTTTTTTTGAAGAAGCAACTTTAAAAGAAGTACTTTTAGATAAAAAAAATAATAAAATGACTCTAGTTATTGAAATGGATAACTTAATTCCAATTGAAGTATTTAAAGAGTTGTGTGAAAAAAGTAAAACATTAAAAGGAGCTGATAAAGTTCGTTTTAAGTTTCTTATAAAAAACAATAATAAACTATTTATAGAATATTTTAATTATTATTTTGATATTTTACTTGAAAATTGTCCTATGCTTAAATGTGTTGAAAGAGATAAAATAGTTTATGATAATAATAAAATAGTAGTAGAAGTTTTAAATAAAGCAGAAAAGAAAAAAATTGAATCTTTAAGTGAAAGAATAATTATTTTTTTAAGTGATATGGGCTTTGATGATGTAGATATTTCTGCATATATTAATGATGAGGCGAGAAAAAAATTCAAAGAAGAACTTCTTTGTAGTCAAGAAATAATTGATAATAAAGAAACTAAAAAAATTATTAAAGGTAGTGCTATAATTGGAGAAGTAAGTCAAATTAAAAGTTTAATAACTAATGAAGTAGATGTAGTATTAATTGCTTTTGTTTTTGGAATAAATGCTAAGAGTACTCAATCTGGTTGGCATATAATAAATTTAAAAATAAGTGATTATACTGATAGTATAATGGCAAACATTTTTACTAAGAAAGAAGATGAACTTGCTTATCT
>JAAZDL010000081.1 GCA_012512795.1 Mycoplasmatota bacterium | reverse complement strand
TTCTAATACAGGTGGTCAAAAATCTAAATCAACTAGAGCAGGAGGCGTTGCTGAATTTGCATCTAGTGGAAAGTATGAAAATAAAAAAGATTTATTTAAAATAGCTATGGCTATACCTAATGTATATGTTGCTAGTGTTTCTATGGGAGCTAATATGCAACAAACATTAAAAGTATTTAAAGAAGCAAAAGAACATAAAGGCCCATCTTTAATAATTGCTTATAGTCCATGTATAGAACAAGGTATATACGGTGGTCTTGAAAGTTCTCTTGATGAACAAAAACTTCTTGTTGATGTTGGTTATAACATACTTATGAGGTATAATCCTGAAAATGATAGTTTAACACTTGATTCAAAAGAACCTGACTTTGATTCGTATACTACTGTATTTAAAAGAGAACTTAGATATAAAAATCTTGAAACTAAAAACAAAGAAGAATTTGAAAAACTATATCAAGAGAATTTAGATACAGCTAAAAAGAGATATAACTATTTTAAAGATTATGAAAATAAAACACAAAAAGATTGATTACTCAATCTTTTTAAGTGCATAAAAAAGGACTGCCACCCCCCGTGACAGTCCGGAAAAAAGAATAAAAAGGGGTTGGCTAGTGTGATACTAGCACCAATTCGCCTAATAGTGAATTGGTAAGTCTATATACTAAACAAAATATGATGTTTTGTCAATATATTTTGCATATCTTTTAATATAAACTTACTATTTAAACAATATAACTTTAAAATGTTTAAAAATACATTAATATATGTTATAATATACAAGATTTACTGGAGGTGAATTATGAAGACACTTTCATCTATTAAAGGTCTTGGACCAAAAACTCTTTTATATCTAAAAAATATAAATATAACTTCTATAAATGATTTAGTCAATTATTATCCTTATAGACATGACTTAATAGTTTTAGATGATATTAAAACTGCTGAAGATAAACAAAATGTAATTATTGAGTGTATAGTAGATTCAATACCATTAACAAGAAGATTTAGAGCTAATATGACTAGTCTTACTTTTAGGGCTATGTCAAATAAAAAAATGATAGCTGTTATGATATTTAATAGAGCTTTTTTAAAAAATAATTTATATCCAGGTAGAGTAATAACTGTATTTGGGAAATACGATGCTTTAAAAAATACTGTTATAGCTTCTGATATAAAATTTGAAAAGTTAGAAAGTGGATCTATAGAAAGTGTTTATCATTTAACTAGTGGACTAACTTCTAAACAACTAAAAAAATATATATATGAAGCATTAGATGATTATGATGATTATGTAGATTATATACCTGAATATTTAAATGAAAGGTATAAGTTAATTTCTAAAAAAGAAGCTGTTCTTCAAATACATAGACCTCAAAGTCAGGAATTATTAAAAAAAGCTAAAATTAAATTAAAATATGAAGAACTTTTTGAGTTTATGTTTAAAATTAATTATTTAAAAGAACTTAAAAAAGAAAGTAAAGTTGGATATTTAAAAAATGTTGATACTAATGATGTAAATGACTTTATAAGAAGTTTACCTTTTGAATTGACACCTGATCAAGATACGGCAATAGAAGATATATATAAAGATATGGTATCTAGTAAAAGAATGAACAGGATGCTTCAAGGTGATGTAGGTTCTGGAAAAACTATTGTTTCTATAGTAGCTGCCTATATTAATTATTTAGCAAAATACCAAACAGCATTAATGGCGCCAACTGAAGTATTAGCTTATCAACATTATGAAACTATAAAAAATATATTAGCAAGTACTAATGTTAGAATAGATTTACTTGTTGGTAGTATGAAGAAAAAAGATAAAGATGTTGTTATTGAAAAGTTAAAAGAAGGTAAAATAGATTTTCTTATAGGGACACATGCATTATTAAGTAATAATGTTGAGTTTAAAAATTTAGGACTTGTTATAACTGATGAACAACATAGATTTGGAGTTAATCAAAGAGCAAACTTAAAAAACAAAGGGCTTCTTCCAGATATACTATATATGTCTGCTACTCCTATACCTAGAACTTTTGCTTTGACAATATATGGAGATATGGATATATCTAATATTAAAACAAAACCTAAAGGTCGTAAAGAAATAAAGACTATTATAAAATCTGAGAAAGATCTTCTTAGTGTTTATGAACTTATGTCAAAAGAAATAGAAAAAAATCATCAAATATATGTTGTATCTCCACTTATTGAAGAAAGTGATGTTTTAGATTTAACTACTGTTAATGATTTAAAAACAAATATTGATTTATATTTTAAAAATAATATTAAAAGTTCTATTATGCATGGCAAATTATCAAAACAAGATAAAGATAAAATAATGGAAGATTTTAAAAATGGAAAGACAAACATATTAATTTCTACAACTATTATTGAAGTTGGAATTGATGTTAAGAATGCAACCATGATAGTTATATTTGATGCTAAAAGATTTGGTTTAGCAACACTTCATCAGTTAAGAGGAAGAGTTGGAAGAAATGAATTTGATTCAACATGTATACTAATTGGTAGTTCGCTAAATAAAAGACTTAAAGTTCTTGAGGAGAGTAATGATGGATTTTATATAACTGAATGTGATTATGAAATGCGTGGCGAAGGTGATTTGTTTGGTGTTAAACAAAGTGGCGATATGGATTTTAAAATTGCTAATCTTCGTACTGATATGAAAATACTTCTACAAACAAGAGATGATTCAAGAGAGTTTTTAAATGATAATATTGAAGATGATTTCAAACATTACAAAGAATATGCTAAAATAGTAAGAGAGTTAACAAATCTAAATTAAAGGAGAAATTTAAAATGGGAAGAGCTCATGAAGTAAGAGCTGCTAGTATGGCAAAAACTGCAGCTAAGAAATCTAAATTATATTCAATTTACGCTAAAGAAATATTTCAAGCTGCAAAATCTAATCCAGATCCAGCAACAAATGATATATTAAGAAGAGTAATTGAAAAAGCTAAAAGGGAACAAGTTCCAGCTGATGTAATAGCTAGAAATATAGAAAAAGTAAAAAAAGGTACTACTGAAAGCTATGATACAGTTGAATATGAAGCATTTGCTCAAGGTGGAAGTAACTTAATCATTAAGTGTTTAACTGATAATTCAAATAGAACACTAAGTTATTTAAAAACTGCATTTAATAAATGTGGAGCTAAAATGGCTACTCAAAACTCTGTTAGTTTTATGTATGATCATTTTGGTGTAGTAGGATTAAAAGATAAAAGTGAAGAAGATGTGATGAATGCATTAATAACTGGTGATGTTGATGTTGCTGATATTGAAGTAGAAGAAGATATTACTGTTGTATACACTGATGTAATTAATTTAAATAATGCTAAAAAAGCATTAGAAGACTTCTTTGGTGAAATAGTATTTGAAATAGATGAAATATCATATTTTGCTAAAGACACTATTAAGTTAAATGAAGAAGATGAAGAAAAATTTAAAAGACTTATATCAATGCTTGAAGAAATAGATGATGTAAGTGATGTTTATCATAATGTAGAGTTATTATAACTCTTTTTTATTATTCAAAAGTATGTTAAACTTTATAATAGATAAATATTAATTATTTAAGATTTTCTTTGGAACTAAAATAAATAAAATACTTTTAATTGAATTTCTTTTATGATATAATTTTATTATAATTATTAGAGTAGGAAGTGAAAATATGTCGTTTATAACATCTTTAATATTAGTTTCGTCAGTTGTTAGTTGGTTACTAGCACCTTTTATGTTTATTTTTCTTGCATTAGATGGGATAGTTTATTCATTAGTTGCCTATTCTTATAACTTATTTATGTTAATGTCTCAACTTAATTTTGATGTTATTTATTCATGGGTAGGACCTTTGGTAGATAGAGTCAAAGCAATTATAATAGTAGTTATTATGTTTAAACTAGGTATTTCTTTTATTCAATACTTAGTTAATCCGGAAAAATTAGAAGATAAATCAATTGGTGGACCTAAATTAGTTACAAATTTATTTATAGTAGCAGGTCTACTTGTTTCATATACTTTAATTTTTAGTCTATTAAATGAAGTTACTTTGCTTATAATTGGGCCTCCAGAAGGTTATGAGTTTACTGTATTAAAAGATTTTGCAGGTGTTGAAGCAGTCGAAGAAGGTGACAATGGACTATTATCTAGATTTATATTTGGTGCTGATTCAACTGTTGATATAGATAACTTTGGTAGATACTTATCAATTATGACTCTCCAATTATTTTTGCATGATATAAATGAAACCACATATAGAGCAAGCATGGTCTATAGTGATATAATGAATTCTAGCGATAGTGATTTTGATATGATGAAAATCACTGGGCTTTCTGCTGATATAACGCAATCAGTAGCTTATAAATGGCCACTTTTAAGTACAGTTATGGGATTATATTTAGTATATAGTATAGTTAAAATAGCTATTGAAGTTGGTGTTCGTATGTTTAAATTAATTATACTTCAAATTTTAGCACCTATAGCTATTATAAGTATTATAGATGGTGGAATGAAATCAAAAGTATGGAGCAACTTTATAGATACACTATGGAAAACATTTTTAGATGTATTCATAAGAGTTGGATCTATGTTTTTTGTGACCGCGTTTATTGGAAAATTCTATTCTTCTATGTCAGAGTTGTTGAATACTGAAAATCTTAATTCTGATGGTATAACAGCAATGTTAATTTTAGTACTAATAATTGTAGCAGGATATAGATTAGCTCAATTGTTACCTGCATGGATTGATTCAATATTTGGCTCTAAATTGTCAGAAAATAATAAAAAAGGATTTGGAAACTTCTTAGGAGCAGTTGGTGGTGGATTAATAGGTGCCGGTTCAGGATTCTTAGCTGGAAGAGCAAGCAAAGCTGGATTTACTGGAACATTTGGTAATACACTTGCTGGAGCTTTCGGAGGAGCTGCTGGTGGTTCTAAAGGAAAAAATGTGTCTGATTTCTTTAAAAATGTTAATACTACTGGAAAAGCTAATAGAGAAAGAGCTGCTAATATAGCAAGGGTAGGTGGTGGCGGCTTTGCCGGTGGCCTTACTTATGGTCTTTCAAGAGGAGAAGAAGCTCTTGGAATTAGTACAAGGCAAGAGTCTCGAGCTGGTTCTTTTGCAGATAGTAATAAATCTTTAGATAATATGATGAAGCTCAGAGGAGAAACTCTTGCTAATCAAAAAAACAGTGATGGCATAAAATATGGAAGTGATAAATCTTCATATGCAAGTACAATGGCTTCTAAAAACTCTTCTGTCTTAGCTAAAAAAGCAGCTTATGATCTTGCAAGAAATACAACTGTTCCTGAGATAGATAAAAGTAGTTTTAATAAAATTGATATTGTTAGTGGAAAACAGGTCTTTGATGAAGCTAAATATAACGAGGCAGTAAATACACAACACGAAAAGGCTGTTGCAGAAATTGCAAGAACCGAAAGAGAATATATGGAATCTAAAGAAGCTGCCGAGAAAGCTTACGAAGCAGAGTGGGAATCACAGTTATTCCTTAATAAAGCGGTTAACGAAGATGCTGGAGTTACCGAAGCTAGCAAAATATATGACAAACACGCTAGAGCAAAAGGTACAAGTAGTTCTTCTCAAATGACAGAAGTTGCAAAAGCTGGTGGAGATGTTGGTGGTGTAGTTAAAACTAGCAGAAATGCTAATGTTGCTCAATCTGAAAAATATAGTAATAAAGGCGCAAGCCGTAGAGCAAATAGAACTAATGTGTATAAATAGAAAGGAAAAAAGAATATGAACAATTATCTAATACCTGCAAACAGTAAGAAAAGCTTACTAATATTCAATATGTTTAGAGGAATTGATCTCTTAATCGCAGGGGTTGGTTGTGTTACAACACTTCTTTTAATGTTTCTAGTTAGTGATCAAGGGTTAAGCGGTATAATTATAAAATTAGCTCCTGCTGGAGTATGTTTATTCTTAGTTATGCCTCTTCCTTACTATCATAATATTTTAGTTTTCTTAACTGAGATATTCTTATTTTATAATAACCCTACAAAATATATATGGAGAGGATGGTGTGCAAGTTATGTGGGAAACGATGATGCCGAAAAAGACGAAAGTAAACGTTAAGGCTCAAAAGTACGCAGAAAATTGGCTACCTATTAGAGGTATACAAAATGGAGAAATAATACTTGATAACGGCTTTAGAGTAACTGGAGTAAAGGTAAGACCTAGAAATATATTTATTTTAGATTATGAATCTCAAAACAATTCAATATTTAATTTGAGAAACTTTTATAATACATTAGATTATCCTTTTTGGCTTATAGTGGCTGATAGACCTGTTGATATAAATGTATACTTGGCTCAATTAAAATTGTTATTTAATCAAGTACAAACACCAGCTATTAGAAAATTAGTAAGAGAAGACATAGATAAAGCTAACTTGTTTATGAGTAAAGAAGTTAATGTAACTGATACTGAGTATTTTATTTTATTTAAAGATAGAAGGCCAGATATAATTCAAAAAAGAATACAAAACTTAGTATCTGGTTTAGCAGGAGCAGGCCTTCAATCTGCACAAGTAAGCAATGATGATTTGAGAATATTACTTGATGGATTTATGAATGGTGGAGAAACCACTAATTTTGGGACGGTGATGACGGCATGAGTGTAAGTTTTAAAAGTCAATTAGCACCAAAAAGCTTAGAATTTAAGCCTGCTGAAATTATTATAAGTGATAAATATTGTGCTATATTAACGATAATAAGTTATCCGAAAATGATAAGTGAAGGCTTTTTAGCTAATCTTACGCAATTATCTGGTGTTAAAATATGTGTTAAACATATACCAATTGCTTTTTCTGTTTTATCTAAAATGTTAAATAAAGAAATTGCTGATATGAAATCAAGATATCAAAATGAACATGATAGAACTAGTCAAGAACAAATAAGACAAGATTATGAAAGTATTGAAAGTTTTATTGAAATGTTAACAGCTACTCAAGCTAGAATATTTGATTTTCAAATGCATATACTTATATCTGCTGATTCTCATGAAGAATTAGAAAATAAAAAAGTGCAAGTTAAAAACTATTTAGATGCGATGGGTATGAGAGGATTAGTTCTTAGATTTGAGCAAGAGAAAATACTTAAGAGTATGTTGCCTATTTTTGAAGCTAATGATATTGAATCAAGAGTTGGAACTCCGATTCCTTCAGTTACTATAGCTGCGATGTATCCTTTTGTGTTTGATAGTATAAAAGACCCTGGATTATCTTGTTTACTCGGAGTTGATTACTCTGGTGGTGTTATATTATTTAATCAGTTCTTATATCAAACTAAAAAAGAATTTAATAGAAATAATGCTAATATGATTATACTAGGTACATCTGGTTCTGGTAAATCAACAGCTGCTAAAGTTCTACTTAGAAGCAATATAAGAAATGGTCATAAAATTATAGCGATTGATCCTGAAGGCGAACTCGAAGAAATGACTAAACTATATGGTGGAGATTTTATAGATTTAGGTAAAGGTGGAGATTTCGGTATGATAAATCCACTTGAAATAGTATTGGATGCTGATGAAGATGAAATAAAAGAAGGAGTTGGATATGCTGTTTTAACTCGTACTTTACAAACTTTAAAAGCATTTATGAAATATTATAGTCCTGATATAGAAGAAGATGTGCTTACATTATTTAGTGAGGTAGTTCAAGATACATATAAAAGATATAAAATAGATTATAATACTAATTTTAGTAAAGTGGATTCTCATGACTACCCAACTTTTGATGATGTTTATGCAACTATAAAAGGAAGACTTTTATCAATGACAGAACATACACATGAAAGAGATATAATGGAACGTCTTGAGTTAAAAATAAGACCTTTAACTAGAGAGTTAAGATATTACTTTACTGGTAAAACTACTATTGATAGTGATGCTGATTTTATAGTATTTAATATTCGTGAAATAATGAATGCTGACAATAATATAAGAAATGCATTATTCTTTAATATATTAAAGTATGCTTGGGGACTTACTTTAGATAGAGATATT
>JAAZDL010000080.1 GCA_012512795.1 Mycoplasmatota bacterium | reverse complement strand
CCTACAAAAGATGCTGTTAAAATTAGAATTCGTATAGATGGTATGCTATCTGACTATGGTTCTATTCCTGGAAAATATAAAAGAAATATGATTTCTCGTATAAAAATGATTGCTGGAATGAATATAATGGAAACAAGACTACCACAAGATGGTGCAATTAAAAGTAGAATTGGAAAGAAACTGCTTGATTTGCGTGTTTCAAGCTTACCTACTAATAATGGTGAAAAAGTAGTTATTCGTATCTTAGACTATTCAAAAAGTTTACAAGGATTAGAAAGTTTAGGATTTACTCCTGATAGCTTAGAAAAAATAAATAAAATGATTAAAGTTCCAAATGGAATAATACTTGTTACTGGTGCTACTGGTACTGGTAAATCAACTACAGTTTATTCTGTTTTACAAAAGATGAATACTGAAGATGTAAATATTATTACAGTAGAAGATCCAATAGAAATGGATATTGCTGGTATAAATCAAGTTCAAGTTCAATCAGAGATTGGATTAACTTTCGCTAATGTTTTAAGAAGTATTTTAAGACAAGACCCTAATATTATAATGATTGGTGAGATTCGTGATGACGAAACTGCAAGAATTGCTGTACGTGCTTCTATTACTGGTCATATAGTGTTATCTACTATACATACAAACAACTCTCTTAATACAATAGAAAGACTTACTGATATGGATGTTGAAAGATACTTGCTCGGTTCTGCTCTTACAGGGATAATATCCCAAAAACTTGCTAGAAAACTTTGTATTCATTGTAGGCAACCAAGAGATACTACTGAATATGAAAAAAATGTATTTAAAAAAGTATTAAATAAAGAAGTAAATCAAATGTTTGATGCTAACAAAAATGGCTGTGAACATTGTTTTAGAGGATATAGCGGAAGAATTGCTATTTTAGAAGTTTTGCTTATTAACGATGATATAAGAAATGCAATTATTAATACATATAATAAAGCTGAGTTAAGGAAACTAGTTTATAAAAGTGATGTTATAACTTTGCTCCAAGATGGACTTACTAAAGTTACTCAAGGCGAGACTTCTTTTGCAGAGATATTAAAAGCTGTTGATGTTGAGAATGATTTAACAAATTATCAAGATGATAACTTAAAAACTAGCATAAAGGATTTAGAAACTCAAACAAAAGAAAGTGCTGAAGATAAACTTGTAATACTTTCAAATGATAATAAACAACAGCCTATTACTGACTATTCAACACTTATTCCTACAGATATTGATAATTATAAAAACGAAATACCACATGATACTCCTAAACCTGGAGAAATAGAATATTTCAACTTTTAACTTCTTAAATAAGAAGTTTTTTATTATAAAAAAATCAATAATATAATTATTGATTTATTCACCTCTCCCAAGACCAACCTTTTCTTTCATTAATTCGAATTTTGCTTTAGCTATCTTTTTAGTATACTCTCTACCATCGTCTAATATTGAATCTATTTCTTTACTATTTAATAATTTGTTATAAGAAGATTGAATCTTTGTAATTGTTTCAACTACTACATCTGCTACAGCAGTTTTAAATTCACTATACTTTTTATTTTTAAACATTATTTCAACTTCTTTAATACTTTTATCAGTTAAAGAAACGTATATATTTATTAAATTAGATATACCTGGTTTATTTTCTTCATCAAATTTTATTTCCGCTCCACTATCAGTAGTAGCACCCATTATTTTTTTTCTAGTTATATTTAAATCATCGAGCAATAAAATTGTTCCTTTTTTATTTTCAGATGATTTACTCATTTTTTTTGTAGGATCAACTAAATCCATTATTTTTGTTCCATTATCTGATATAAGTGGCGCAGGAACAACAAAAGTTTCTCCATACTTTTTATTAAATCTCTCTGCTATATCACGTGCAAGTTCAACATGTTGTTTTTGATCAATTCCAACAGGTACATAATGAGCATCATAAGCTATAATATCAGCAGCCATTAAAACTGGATAAGTTAATAAACCACTACTAAAATTAACATTCTTTAAACTTTTGTCTTTAAACTGAGTCATTCTTGATAATTCACCAAAATAAGTATTGCATTCAAGGATCCATGAAATATTAGTATGATACTCATTTTCAGATTGAATATATATTTTATTCTTTTGAGGATCTATACCACAAGCTAAATACAACGCAATTAAACTCCTAATATTACTTCTAAGCTCATCTTTATCTTGAGCTATAGTAATAGCATGCATATCAGCTACAAACAAATATGAATCATACTTATTTTGATTTTCAACCATTTGTTTGATAGAACCTATATAATTGCCTAAAGTAATTACTCCTGTTGGCTGAAGTCCTGTTAGCATTTTTTTCATAATTTCATCTCCCTAATAATGATTTTAACATAACAGTTATTTTTTTTCATTAAAATTTTAATAAAAGTTGATTTATTGACTTATTTATAGTAATATAAATGTGTTTTAAAAGGGGAATTATTATGAAAAGAATTGTACTTTGTGAAGAAACATTACACGAAGAATACCCAGTGTTACAAGATACAGTGCATCATGAAAGTGATATTTATTTATATGATCCTCAAACTTTATATAAAATTCTTTTATCTGATAATAGATTAACTAGAGAACATGTCGTAGAAAGACTTGCTCATTATGATAATCCTAACTGTATAATACCAGAATCTATAATATATAATGAATATAATGAGTTTGTTGGATATAGTATGAAATATTTAAAAACACATATTCTTTCAACAAAAATTATATTTGGTAATGATGATTATGATTATAGAATGTTTATTTCTAAAAAAATATCTAAAATAATTGAGTCATTTGATAATGATGATTTTGTTTATTGGGATATACATCCTGATAATGTTATGATTAGAGGTAATTGTATAAAAGTTATAGATATAGATTCGATTAGATATTTTGACGGTTTACATAATGAATTATATGATGATAATAAAATTGCATCGCACCAATTATTATGTCAGTTAGCACTATCTTATTTATCTAAAATGGATGTTTTAGCTTTAGGTAGAACACTAGAGGGAGATATATTGAAAGAATGTTTTGCACCTGCTTTTCAAGGAAAAGAATTAAGTGATATATTAGATAATGTGTTTGGCTATCCAGAAGAAATATTATTTCCAAGTCAATTTATAGATTATATTAAAGAAAAAGATTTAAGCGAATCAAGAAACTTATTAATTAGAAAATTAACAAAATAACTTTACAATCATTTGTTTGTGTGTTATTATTTTAGCAGGATGTGATTATATGGAAAAACTTACAGAAAGACAAGAAAAAATATTAACTGATATAAAAAAATTTATAGCTACTAAAGGATATTCACCTACTATAAGAGAACTATGTAAAATATCTAATTTAAACAGTACAGCTACTATGTTTGTACATTTGAAAAACTTAACAAAAAAAGGATACATTAGTCAAACTGAAAGTAAATTTAGAACAATTGAGTTAAATGTCACAAATGAATTTGATAAAAGAAATGAAAATATTGTTGAAGTTCCTCTTCTTGGTAAAGTTGCTGCTGGTAACCCTATTGAGGCAATTGAAAATCCAAATGATTTTTTCTCACTACCAAAAAATTTAATTCCTAAAAATAACGAAGTCTTTACTCTAGAAGTAAGTGGTGAAAGCATGATTAATGCTGGAATATTGGATAATGATATAGTAATAGTTGAAAGAAGCAATACAGCAAATAATGGAGAAATAATCGTAGCTATGACGGAAGATAATAATGTTACTTTAAAAAGATTTTATAAGGAAAAAGATCATATAAGACTGCAACCTGAAAATGATACTATGGAACCAATTATATTAAATAACATTGTGATATTAGGAAAAGCTGTTGGTCTATATAGAAAAATATAAAAGATGTTAGTTTAATAACATCTTTTTTTATTTTATAAATATAAAGTATGACATAGCTATAAACATGAGAACTAAAACTATAGCTCCATTTACTTGATCTGCTTTTCTTCCTTTATCTCCTATTCCAATTGCCATGGAAGTTAATACACCACCTATTAATCCTCCAATATGGGCTGATAAATCGATTCCTGGTATTGTTATACCAATTGCTAGATTAATAAGTAATGTTGGTATAATAGGTCCCCTTAAAAAACTTTGCAAAGTTGCTCTATAATAATAAGTAAAATACATTATACTTCCAAATAAACCAAATATTGCTCCAGAAGCACCAATACTATAAGCACTAGATGAAAGAAAAACAGATGAGAAAACACTACCTAGCAAACCACTAAGGATATATATAAACAAAAATCTTTTTCTTCCGTAATACCTTTCGACTTGTGGACCTAAAATATAAAGAGCATACATATTAAAAGCTAAATGAAATATATCACCATGAACAAACATACTAGTAAATAACCTATATAGTTCACCTTTTTGAATTAATAAATAATTATTAAATAATGCATATAACAAAGAACCTTCAGTATCATATAAAACCATATATAAATATATAACAATATTGATAGATATCAATGCATAAGTGCATACTTGTTTTTTTGGAGTAAATATTTTAGCTAATTTTTTTTCATTTTTAATTGTTTTTTTTTTCATATCTTCAGTTAGTTT
>JAAZDL010000079.1 GCA_012512795.1 Mycoplasmatota bacterium | reverse complement strand
CTTCCATTATTATTATATCATATAACCTTGAAATGTTTAAAAACTTTTGTTATTATAAAATTAATAGAATTAGCAGTGGGGATACATTTATGAGTAAAAAAGATTCTTTGTTAAAATTTGTGAATGATGGTAACTTCTCAAACGAAGATATTGAAATATATATAACTAATCACTGTTTAAACAAAAAAACTTTTTTATATAATGTTATGAATTTGTTATATGATAAAGTTTCTTCTTCTATGAGTACAAAAAATGATTACAGACTTAATACAATAAATAGAACTTCTGATTTATTATATATTTTATGTAGAAATATTGAATTAAATAAAGAAGATGTTGAAGTATGCAATAAGCAGATATGTGAAATCGTTCAAATATTAAAACCATATTTAAAAAAATCAAGAAATAAATCATTATCATATACAATAGAATTATTAGAAAGTATAAAACTTGATAACGAAATAGATATTAAAAAACTAAACTCCCTTATAATAAAACTTATTGATAATAAAGAAAATCTAGATATTATTAAAAAGTTTATATGTTGCAATAAAAACACTATAGTTGAAAATGATACTACTCTTTTTGATTATGTTTTTTCAAAGACAATTGATTATTTAAAAAACAATAACGAGGATATCTATTATTATATATCTCTTTTGTCTTTATTCTATAGTTCTAATATTAAAAAAGATAAATGTATATCCGAACTTGATCAAAATTCAAATATAGATAATCCGTTTAGTAAAGAAATATACCAAATAATACACGGATGTAAAAGTTATAATAGTTGCGAGGAAATACTAGAAAAATATAAAATAAATGCTAATATTCCAAATTGCCCAATTACTATAAAAAAAACTGCTATTAATAATGATAGAATAATAACAATTGATAGTACAAAAACAATTTTAAAAGATGATGGATTAAGCATTAAAAAAGACGGAAATAAATATATAGTCGGAATACACATTACTGATGCTGGAAAATGTATTGATATTGGTAGTGATATAGATTTAATTGCTAGAAATAATTTTAAATGCCTTTATATGGAAAACTCGACAAGGACAAATATGTTACCTTCTAACGTAGAAAACAAATTATCTTTTAAAAAAGGAGTAAGAAGGCCTTCTTTAGTCATAAATGTTGTTCTTAACGATAGTGGTGATATATTGGATTATTATATAACTCAAAATGACATTAAAATTACAGATAGTTTGACATATATTCAAAGTGAACAAATATTAGATCATGTTTCAATTAGTGATTTAGATAAATCTTTATCAGAGTTGTTTATGTTAGCAAGTATATTGGAAGAAAAATCAAATATAAGATCAAAATATTGGGATAAAAAACAAGCTAATAGAACAACAGAAAAATCGAGAAACACTAAAAGCGATATCATCGTGAGACAATTTATGGTTATGTATAATATTTTAATTGCTAAAATTGCTAAAGAGGAAAATATACCGTTCATATACAGAACTCAAAGTGAAGAATATATAACACAAGCTGTAAAAGATTTGAACTTTTCTAAAAATGACCAACTAAATAAAATACTAGAAGGTATTTACCTAAGTGGAGAATATTCAACTCTCTGTGCTCCGCATTTTGGTCTTGGCGAAGAAGCTTATTCTCATTCATCGAATCCTTTAAGAAGATATACGGATTTATATAATCAATATTTAATTCATATGTTTATATTAAAAGATAAAAAAATATCTTTTAACTATGAAGAATTTTTATCTTTAATAGAATATTCTAACCAAAGAAGCAAAGAACTTTCTTTATTAAACTCTGAATTTAACAAAGAAGCTAAATTAATTAGAAAGAAGAATACTTAGTATATTTCTTCTCAACTTGAAAACACAAAGTATAGTATGATATATTATATAAAATAGGAGGAATATGAAAAAAGAAGTTACTTTAACAATTTTAATGCCTTGTTTAAATGAAGAATCGACTGTCGGAAAGTGTGTGAAAGATTCTATTGATTTTATTAAAAAAAACAAAATTAATGGCGAAGTATTAATTGTTGATAACAATAGTACTGATAATTCTTCTAGTATTGCCAAAAATGCCGGAGCAAGAGTAATTAAAGAATCAAGAAAAGGTTATGGTTCCGCTCTTAAAAAAGGAATTAATGAGGCATACGGAAAATATATTATAATGTTTGATTCTGACTGCAGTTATGATTTGAATGATTTAATAGTATTATATAAAAAATTAGAAGAAGGTTATGACTTTGTTATAGGAAACAGATTTAATGGTACTATAGAAAAAGGAGCAATGCCATTTTTTAATAAATATTTAGGAAATCCTGTTCTTTCTTTTATGGGTAGAGTTTTATATAGCAATCATATAATCAAAGATTACCATTGCGGTTTAAGAGGATTTAATAAAGAAAAAATGATTGAATTAAACTTAGAATCTAATGGTATGGAATTAGCCAGCGAAATGGTTATAAAAGTAATTAAAAATAAACTAAAAGTTATAGAAGTCCCTACTAACTTGTATAAAGATGGAAGAGAAGGAAAATCACATCTAAGGCCAGTAAGAGATGGATTAAGGCATATTAAATGTATGATTAAATATAAATATAGGAGATAATGTGAAAAAACACTCTAAAAATTTATCAATAATAGTTTTAATAATTCTAGCGGTAGAAGTTTTTGTATTTAATTTTAGTTCAATAAAGTCATTATTTTATAATAATTACTTAGTTGTAAACGAAGAAAATATAAAAATGAACGGTATTGTTTATGATGAAGATAAATCCAAATATAAAGTTATGGAAACAGAAAATTATATTGAAATCACAAATATAAATCAAGAAACTAAAAACTTATATTTAGATTTAAATATAAGTATGGACACTTATAATATAATAATAAACTATATAGACGATTCTTTTAAAAACTATGAAAGAAACTCACTGTTTGAAACTAAACTTACTAAATATATAACTAAAGATATGGAAAAAACAAAATATATGCAGTTAGAACTTTCAGGAAAGACCAATAGTATAAAGATTTATACTAATCTAATAAAATATAGTTATTTTACTATTGATAGTATTAGTTTCAATAAAGTAAGGCCTATTTTTTTTAATGCAACTAGAGTATTAATATTAATTATCTTATCCTTTTTTATTTATTCTTTTTTTAAAGTTAAAGAATTTAATATTAAATTAAAAGAAAGAAATAAATTTCAAAATAATATTTTAATATTCAGCACAATACTATTTTTACTTTTTTCATTTATTGTTTATAATAACACAAAGAATGGTTACTCACAAAGTAATTATTCAGATTTGTATAGCAAGTATTATGTAGATTCGTTAATTGAAAAAAAATATTCTATTAAAGACAATTATTTATACGAATTAAACAAAATTGATAATGTTTTTGATGCTAGTGAAATGTATAAAAATCATTACTTGTTTTATAGTATTATGGATACATCTTATTATAATAAAACATTATATATGTATTTTGGTATTTTTCCTGCATTAATACAAACTGCATATAAAATTATTACTGGAAATTATTTGTTTCATGATACATTAACTTTTATTGTATTTATTTTGACAACAATATATATTGTTAAATTAATTAAAAAACTTATTTTAAAGTTTTTTCCAAATACTTCTTTTAAATTAAGTTTGCTATTAATTATGTTTTTCTTATTTAATTCAAAAATATTATTATTAATTTATCAATCTTCTTTTTATGATATGTTAATTATGTTTGGTATATTTTTATCCGTCTTTGGTTTGTATAGATATTTAATTGGTATAGATAATAAGAAAAACTTAAATTTTCTTGTTGCATCTTTATCTCTTGCATTAGCTGTTGCTTGCAGACCAACAATGATACTTATTTCAATAATACCTTTTGTTTTACTCTTTAAAGAATTAAAATCAGATAGGAAACTCTTCATTTATTACATAGTGCCATATATAATAATTGGACTATTTTTAGCGATATTTAATTATATAAGATTTGATAATATATTTGATTTTGGGCAAAAATATCAAATAACAATAACTAATATGCAAACTCTCGGAGTAAGATGGTATGCAATTAAAAACGGAATATGGAGTTACCTGTTGTCTTTTCCTACAATAATACCTACATTTCCTTTTGTAATTAATAATGATTCATTACCATTTCATCTTACTTTTTACTTTAACTCAAATACTTTTGGAGGAATTATACCTATGAGTATTTTAGGGTTTTTAATATTTTATTTACCATTCGTTAGTAAAAAGATGATAAAAAGCGATAAAGTTGTTTCTTTCATTATATTTTCTACTTTACTTTTATCTCTTTTTCTACTGGTGATGTCTTCAAATATTGGAGGGAGCACAAATAGATATGCTGCAGAAATCGCTTGGATATTCTTAATTTCCATAGTTATGTTTGTATTATATTTAATTAATAATCATAATACATTTAAAAATAATACATTTAAAACTTTGTTATTAATAATAGTTTTATTGAGTATTTTTATGAATTCTTTAATAATATTTGATGATAAAAATAATACAAAGAGTAATTTACCTAATAATACTTTGTTTTATAATACAAAAGCATTGTTTGAATAAAACAATGCTTTAAGCTATCTCTTTATATAGATCGTTTTTATTGCTTAGTTCTTTGTGTGTACCTACCCCTGATAATATACCACTATTCATAATTATTATTTCATCAGTTATTTTTAATAATTTTTTATCTCTAGATATAATTAGAATTGTATGATTCTTCTTTTTTTCTTCTAGTATGCTCATTATGTTCATCCTATGTTCTTTGTCCAAAGTTTCAATTATTTCATCAAATAAGAATATTTTTGTGTCTTTTAGCAATACTCTAGCTATAGAAAGAAGCCTTTTATCAGATGATGATAGAACATTTTTCTCATTAGATATTACGGTATCATATCCTTTTTCTAATTTTAATATGTGCTCGTGTATACCAACTAGTTTACACACTTTTTCAATCTCTTTAAACTCTTTTCCTATTAATAATAAATTTTCTTTAATACTGCAATCAAAAAATAATGGGTTTTTTCTTGCAACTGATATTAAATTATAATAACAAACATCATTTATAGAAGATATATCAATGCCATCAATTAATATGTTACCTTGAATTTGTCTATTCATCTTCATAAGCAAATCAAATATTCCGGTTTTACCACTTCCAGTTTTACCAGTTATTGCTGTAATTGAATTGGGCTTTATAGTAACTGTAAAATCATTTAATATAGGATCATGCCTATATCCATACAAAACATGATTAAAATCAATTTTACCAATAGGATCATTAATTTCAATATCACTATCATTTTCTTCTCTTGAATTTTCAAATAATTTTCCAAATCTTATAAGAGACATTTTAACATTTTTATACTCTAAATTTAATGTAGAAACAAGAGAAAAATTGTCTATTATTTTTTGATAATAACTATATATTATTAAAAGTGATCCTAATTCCATTTTACCATCCACTATTAAATATATACCATATATGAATACAAGTAATCTAAGTATTTCAAAAAAATATACAGCAGCAATATTTATGCTATTATAAACAATTGCATATCTTGCATTTGATGATGTATATTTATTTGTTTCTTTATTAACTTTATTATTAATAGTTTTTCCTACATTAAAACCTTTAATTTCATTAATACCAGCAAAAACATCATTTATAGCGCTTGTTTTTTTATCTAAGTTTTCTTTTCTTTCTTTGTTATAAACTTGAATTTTATTTCCAAATATAACAATAAGTATAAGAACTATAACTGAAAAAAATAAAGTAACATAAAAAAGTAGTATATTTACAGTAAAAAAGAAGTAGTATATTACTAAGAACTCGCAAAGTTGAATAACTCTGTATATTCCATTTGAAAAGAAGCTAGATATTATATCAACATCACTACTCATTAAATTTAAATATTCACCAGTACTAAATCTAGATAAACTAAATATTGAGTTTTTATATGTATGTTCTATTCCAATACTAGTACATTCTTTATATACTTTATTATATACATTATAAAAAGTGT
>JAAZDL010000078.1 GCA_012512795.1 Mycoplasmatota bacterium | reverse complement strand
TCCCCTCACATGTATGATTCTGATGGAGCAAAAGTTATAGATGTAAAAAAAGATGATGATAAATTAGAAGTTCCACCTTTAATTGTTATTAAAAATGATGGAGCTACTATATATGCCACTCGTGATTTAGCGACAATATATGCTAGAGTACAAGAATACAATCCAGATGAAATATGGTATGTTGTTGATATGAGACAAGCGTTATACTTTGAACAAGTATTTAGAGCATCATATAAATCAAAGCTTGTAAGAGAAGATGTTGTTTTAGCACACTACTGGAATGGAACAATGAATGGTAAGGACGGAA
The DNA here is from genome assembly GCA_012512795.1 of Mycoplasmatota bacterium. GTDB lineage: Bacteria > Bacillota_I > Bacilli_A > RF39 > UBA660 > CAG-1000. Next base: position 2,370 of record JAAZDL010000078.1, on the reverse strand, counting down.
AACCGTTTAAAACAAGAGATGGTGGTGTTTTAGAATTAAATACTTTACTAAAACAAGTTCGTGATACTCTTGATGCAAAAATGACAAGATATGATAACGAAGAAGAAAAGAATAAAGCACTAGATATTCTTACAGTAGCAGCTGTTAAGTATGCTGATCTCTTGCCTGTTAGAACAACTGATTATATATTTGATATTGATAAATTTTGTTCATTTGAAGGAAAAACAGGACCTTATATTTTATATACAATGGTAAGAATTAAGTCTATATTAAGTAAAGTTGAAAATAATTATAATGAAATAAAATCAATTAACTCTGTTACTGAGAGAGATATTTACATTAAAATGTTAGAACTATCTAAAATATTGAAAAAAGCATATTCTGAAAAAACACTTAATTATATATGTGAATACTTATTTGAATTGTGTAGTTTGTTTAATAAATTTTATGGAGAGACAAATATTATTAATGAAAAAAATGATGAAAAGAAAGCAACTTATATATCTTTGTTAAACTTAATATATAATACTAATGAAAAGTTACTTGATATTTTGGCGATTCAAATTCCAGAAAAAATGTAAACACCTAAATGGTGTTTTTTTCTAAATGAATTGTTGTATATTTTTATTTGCTATGTTATAATACATTCGAACGAAAAGTTCCTTGCTTCATTTGAAGCCGTAAGACCAAAAGGAGGTGTAAAATAATGAATAAATATGAAATCATGTTTATCGTTAAGACTGATATTGATGAAAAGACTCAGAAAGATACAGTAAAAACTTTTGAAAAAGTTCTAACTGATATGAAATCAAAAATTGATAGTTTTAAAGATATGGGACAAAAGAAACTAGCTTATCCTATTAAAGATCAAGTTAGAGGAAATTATTATGTTCTAAATGTTGAAGCTACAGCTGAAGCTGTAAAAGAATTCGACAGAAAAGCTAAAATTGATGAAAATATTCTAAGACATATCGTCTTAAGAGAAGAGGAGTAATTAATGAATAAAATAATTTTAGTCGGAAGACTAACAAAGGACCCAGAACTAAGGAGTACTACTAGCGGGATTTCTACAGTTGCTTTTTCAGTAGCAGTTAATAGAAATTTTAAAAATAAAGAAGGAAACTATGATGCTGATTTTATTAATTGTGTAGCATTTAGAAATCAAGCTGAATTTATTTCTAAGTATTTTAAAAAAGGTGGATTAATTGGGATTGATGGAAGAATTCAAACTCGTAATTATGATGCTGAAGATGGAACAAAAAGATATGTAACAGAAGTTTTAGTAGATAGTGTTGAATTTGTAGGTGGTAAAAATGAAAATTCCCCTTCTTCACCACAATATAATAACAGTTATGTAGATGAACCATCTGCTCCGCCTGTTGATGTAATGTCAGAAATAGATATTCCTAAATCTGATCCTTATGAAAATTATGATAATGAGGTATCATTGAGTGACAATGATTTACCATTTTAAGGAGGATAGAAGATGGCTGAATATTATAAAAGAAAAAAAATATGTCAAATGTGCGCTGGAAAATCAGTTGATTATAAAGATGTAATGATTGTTTCTAAATATATAAATGAAAAAGGAAAAATATTACCTAGAAGAATGACTGGTGCTTGTGCTAAACATCAAAGACATATAGCTAATCAAATAAAAATTTCAAGATTTATGGCTTTACTGCCTTATACAAAATAGTTCAAAAGAACTATTTTTTTATATAAAAAAAGACTTATGAAAGTCAATTTCTATCTCTACTAATTATTATTAATCTTAGTATTTGTAATGCAGTTGCAAAGAAAACGGCTACGTAAGTTAAGGCGGCAGCTTTTAATACACTAGAAGTACCAGTTTGATCTTCAGTAGAAACAACACCACATCTTGCTAGCTCTCTTTTAGCTCTTGCAGAGGCATTAAACTCAACTGGTAATGTTATTAATTGAAATAGTAATCCAATCCCTAAGAAAAGGATTCCTAAATTAACTAAATTAATTGCTTCTAATATAAATCCTAATAATATTATAAAAGTAGCTGTTCTCGATGTGAAATTAACAATAGGAACAAGTGCAGTTCTTAACTTTAGAAAACCGTATCCTTCTTTGTCTTGTAATGCATGTCCAACTTCGTGTGCCGCAACTGATGCAGCAGCTATACTTGTTTTATCATATACTTCACTTGATAGAAGTATTGTTTTATTTTTAGGATTGTAATGATCGCTTAATTTACCATTAATAGGCCCTATTGTTACATCTCTTACAGCCATCAACTTGACAATAACCTTTGGAATCATCTTATCGATGTCTGGACTCAAATTCTTGGCAAGGATAATCGAAGGGTAAAGCGACTTGAGATCTGTAACCCCCACCATC
>JAAZDL010000077.1 GCA_012512795.1 Mycoplasmatota bacterium | reverse complement strand
TTGTAATAGATGGTGTTAAAACTAAGAAAGCAAAAGTTAAAATAAAAAAGATAGATAAAAAGAATAATAAGTCTTATGTTGAATTAACTATAACTGAAGGAAGGAATCATCAAGTAAAAAATATGTTCTCTTCTTTAGGTTATAATGTTGTAAGACTTAAAAGAACTTCTTATGCATTTTTAAATCTTAGAGGAATAAAAATAGGTGAATATAGAACCTTAACTATAAAAGAAGTAAAACAACTTTATGCATTAACAAAATAAAAGAAGCTATTAAGCTTCTTTTTCATCTTCAATGACAATAGCACCAACAGGACAACTATCAACTATATTTAAAAGTTCCTTTTTGTCTTTTTCATCAACATTTTCTTTTTTAGGTATACTTAGTCCTTCATCATTAAATTCAAAATATTCATCATTTAAACTTACACAAAGTCCACATCCTATACATGTACTTTGATCAACTTTTAATTTTTCCATTATTTGTCTCCTCTATATAATTATAAGATAAAAATAATAAAAAATCTACTTTTAAAATAAAGTAGTATGTAAAATATGTTTTATTGAATTTAGATATTAAATATGATATTATTATTATGGTGAAAGATATGAGTTCTAGAATGCAAAAGTACGAGAATAATGTTGATAATCTGATGAGTAGAACTGCTAGAAACAAAGATGTATATAATTCATTAGATTTAAATGAACTATCTAGAATTAAAACTAATGATAATGTTAGTGTTATTTCTGATGCTCAAAAAGAAATAGATTTAGAAAAAATAAAAAAATATGTATCTTCTATAAATGATGAAACTCAAGAAAAAAGAAATAGAATAACATTAGAATTACCAGAAGAAGAAGAACACGAAGTAAAAGAACAAGAAGAAAAAGATTATGATATAAATTCAGTTCTTGAAAGAGCTAGAGATAAAAGAGAATCTGATTATGAAAGTGAAAGACATCGTAGAATTAATAACACACAGTATGAAATATTAAAAAGCATTCAAATTGAAAGTGAAAAAATACATGAGAAAGATGATGATATAACTGGTCCAATAGATGAGTTAAATACTGAAGAGAAAACAATTGTAGATTTAATTCAAACAATTGCTAAAAGTAATAAAAATAGTAAAAAAGAAGATATTTTTAAAGATTTAATGGGTGATGAGGAAAACACTGTTGTTATGGCACCAATTGATGAAGAAATAGAAAACGATAATATAAGAAAAGAACTAGAAAATTTAACTGAAGAACTAAATGATATAAAAAAACCTTTAAGTAATCTTTCTGAAGAGTTATTAGTTGAAAAGGAAAAACTAAAAGAACAAATAGATAAAGAATATAAGTCTGATGAATTACCACCTAAAGTATCAAATGTAGATAAATCTTTCTTTACAAATTCTTTAACATTTAGTAAAAATGACTTTGAAGGATTTGAAGAACTTGAAAAAAATGTAAAGAAAAGTAATATGTTTACAAGAATTGCCATAGCAATTATAATCTTAATACTACTAGCTACGATATTTGTAATACTTAATTATGTACTTGAACTTAATTTAATATAGAAGCATATGTTGCTTCTTTTAAATTTATATATGTAAATTTGACAGTATTATAAGTTTACACTTTGTAAACAAAATGTTAAAATAAATATGGTGATAAAAATGATTATAGAAATAGATAACAAAAGATATAAAGTAATTAAAGATTATAAAGATGCTTTTGATAAAGAAGAATTTATTAAAAAATACACGTCTTTCTTTTATGAATATGATTATATAGTAGGTGATATAGCTTATTCAAAACTTAGACTAAAGGGGTTTACAAAAAAAGAAAATAAAATACATAATAAAATTAATGATTTTGTTAATGTAGAAAAATATATTGAAGAAAATTGTGCTTTTGACTGTAAACATTTTATATTAGAAAAACTTTAAAATAATTGATATTATTTTTTGTATATGTTAAGATTATATTAAGGATAGAAAGGATGGGTTTATGAGTAGAATATCTATAAAAAACATGGACGGAACAATGGAAGAGGTTGATTTGGTTAATGCATTTAAAATTAATGAACTTAATAAAAGGTTTGTTATTTTATCAAAAGGAGAATCGGCTGGAGAAGGAATGAGCAAAATATATGTTTCTGAGTTTATTGAAAATGAACCAGGAGTATATAGTTTAGTTGGAATAAAAGATGATCAAATATGGCAAAGAGTAAAAGAGGCCATGAAGCAAATAGTAGAAAGTTAGGTGACTAGAATTGATAAGTGAAGTTGAGCAAATATTAAAAGGTAAAGTGGTAACTACAGTAGACTATGAAAATAATAAGAAGATTATTGGAATAGGTCAAGCTACACTTACACCTACAGCAGATAGTCCTGCGCCTTTGTCAAAACAAGGTGCTTTTGAAGTTGTAGTTTCAAATCAAGATACTCTAGCTTCAGCTGCTGAAAAAGTATTAGGTATTGATACTAATAATGCAGTACCTATTATAGATCCAGCAGTGTTAGAACAACAAACTACTAATAGAGATTTTATTATTCCTGAACCTCAAACTACTGAAAATGTAATTTCTGTTGCCCCTGTATTTTTAGATAACGAAGGAGCAAATCTCGAAAATGAAGAAGTTAAAGTTGAAGCAGAAGAAGCTTTAGACACTCCAGTAATCCCACCTTTTGATACAACATTTAATCCTAATGAATTACCTCCAGTTAGTACAGAAAGTGTAGTAGGAGCAGAACCATTAGGCGTTAATGATGCTTTATTCCAACAACCTACATTAGAAGAAGTTACTGCTGATGTAACAAATAATGAAAATGATATTAAACCTTTAAATACTGAACTACCTAATGTTGGACATATAGAAGAACCTCAAGTGTTAGAAAATGTTGATTTAGTAGACTCAATAAAAAATAAATATAAAGAAATTCTTATTAATGAAATAAATGAATACTTAAAAGTTATTGTACCTAAAGTTTTAGAAGAAATGAGTATAGAGCTTAATAGTTCTCAAGAGTTAGCACCTGTTAATGCATCAGAAGCATCTGTAATAAATGAAGTAGTTGAAAGTGGAATTAATCAAATCAACAGTATTGTAGAAAACCAAGCATTAGTTGAAGAGCCACCAGCTATGTCAATGTAATATGAAAGAGTTATCGAAAGAGTGCAAAGAAAGTGTTATTAATATAAATATATTGATAAATAAAGCAATAAAAGAGATAAAAGTAGCTAATGCTAGAGCAGAGGCTGCTGAAAAAATGTTAGAAGTTTTAAAAAAAGAAGCTAATGATGAGATAAAGAAAGCATACTTAATTGGATATAGAAAAGGTGTTGAAAGTATTTCTGATGGTGGAACTACAAAAACTAATAATGATAGTAGACTAGTCTTAAAACAAGATTAGTCTTTTTTTACTTTATAGTGTAAAGAAGTATAAAACAGTAAGTATAATTTTGTTTATAATATGATATAATTAATGTGTGATTAATATGAGTAATTTTAAAGTAGGAGATATTGTAGAAGGTCAAATAACCGGATTAACTAAATACGGTATTTTTGTCAGCTTGGAAGATAATTACGTAGGTTTAATTCATATTTCGGAAGTATCAAATAAATTTATAAGTGATTTAAATAATTTATTTCAAATTGGTAACATTCTTAAAGTAAAAGTTTTGTCAATTGATCATGATAAGCTTCAAGTAAAACTCTCAATAAAAAAGGTAGATTCTAAGGCAAAAAGAAGAACTTCTATTAAAGAAGAAGGTGCTGGCTTTGAACCTTTAAAAGACAAAATTGGTTTTTGGACTTCAGAAAAATTAAAAGAAATACAAAAAAAAGAAAACACACTTAAAAATATCGATATTTAACTTGACATAAAAAGTAATAAATGATATATTTATAAGCGTCAACAAGACAAATTATGGGCGATTAGCTCAGTTGGTTAGAGCATCTGCCTTACAAGCAG
>JAAZDL010000076.1 GCA_012512795.1 Mycoplasmatota bacterium | reverse complement strand
ACTTTATATTTTAAATGTGAAGGCATTAATTTAACATTATTTCTTATTTCTCTTATTTCTTCAACACCATTGTTACTTGCAGCATCTATTTCAATTATATCTATTTCATCATTAAAATCCGACTTACAAATAGAACATCTGTTGCAAATATCACCAGTTGAAGTAGAATTACAATTAACCGCTTTAGAAAATATTTTTGCAACACTTGTTTTACCAGTACCTCTTGGGCCGCTGAAAATATATGCATGTCCTATTTTGCCGCTAATAATACTGTTTGTTAATATTTTAATAACAACATCTTGTCCTACAACATCAGCAAATTTTTTCGGTCTATATTTTCTATATAATGATATATATGCCATAGTTCCTCCTGTAATAATTATACCAAAACAACAACTAATATACTACCTTTTATTGTTAAAAAATTCTTTTAATTCTTTTGAAAAGCTATCTTTTTCTGATGTTACTATTTGTTTAAAAACAATGTTATTGTTTACTTTTTTTTCAATTGGCAAAATATAATTAACACTTTTTATTCTAGCTTCTTTTATAACTTCAAAACACATATCGCACGGTTTTAATGTTACATATATGATACAACCTTTTAAATTCCATGTTTTTAGTACTTTTGCTGCTTTTTTTATAGCTAGTATTTCTGCATGTGCTGTAGGATCGTTTAGCTTTTCTTTCATATTATACGCTTCAGAAACTATTTTATTATCTTTCACAACAATACAAGAAATAGGAACATCTCCACTTTTTTTAGCTTTTTCATTTAGATTCTTAAGTTTTTCTATTATAATATTTTTATTCATACAAACACCCATTCGTATATTGAAACAAAATTATAGTGCACACAAATATTTTGTTTATGGCTGCTATCTTCCGATTCTGACCAGTTTCACAATCTATTTGTTGCACTAATAAAATTATATCACAAAAACATTATTTTAAAAATTAAAACAAATATTTTAAATATTTTAATGTTCCACGTGGAACATATTTTAAACTTATTATTTATTTTTAATTTATAGTATTAAAAATATTATTAACAAACCTTTTGTATAATTGCAAAAATATAATTTGTTATTATCATTAATTTATATGTTCCACGTGGAACATATTTACTTTTTTTATTATTGCTTTATGCAAAAGTTATAATATATATATGCCAATCACATTGTTTAATATAATTATAAATGATAGGCTTGCATCAAGTTTAATTGTGTTTTATATAATAGCAATGTTCCACGTGGAACATTGCTTATAGAATGTTATAGCTTGCAAATTATTTCCCGGGAAATAATTTTGATATTAAAAATCATTAAATATAGAAAGAAAATTTACAATTATCACTATTGATATATTTATATAATAATAATATTGCTTTAATAATGATGTTATATTTAGATTTGGTTGTTCTTCTATATCTTATTATAAATAATGTTCCACGTGGAACATTATTTATAGAATGTTATAACTTGCAAATTATTTCCCAGAAAATAATTTTAATACTACAAACTATTAAATATAGAAAAAAGAATACACAATTACGCGCTATCCACATATTTATACTACAATATAATTTTAAATATAACGTTACTTCAGGTTTTGTTATGTTCCTATTAGTTATAATGACAATGTTCCACGTGGAACATTGTCTATATAGTGTTTTTTCTTATAAATTATTTCCCGGGAAATAATTTTAATACTGTAAACTATTAAATATAGAAAAAAGAATACACAATTACGCGCTATCCACATATTTATACTACAATATAATTTTAAATATAACGTTACTTCAAGTTTTGTTATGTTCCTATTAGTTATCATGACAATGTTCCACGTGGAACATATAAAAAGAACTATTCTTCTGATAGTTCTTCTTTTTCTATTATAGATATTGATGCAACTGAATTATCTTCTTTTATATTGATTAATTTGACACCCTGAGTTACTCTTCCCATTTTTGAAATAGATTCTAATTCCATTCTTATTATTATCCCGTTATTTGTTATTATCATTAAATCTTTATCATCTGTTGTTGATTTGAATCCAATGATCTTACCATTTTTTTCTGTTATGTTTAGAGTTTTAACTCCTTTGCTACCTCTTTTTGTCTTTCTATATTCTTCTATATCTGTTTTCTTTCCAAAACCTTTTTCTGTTACTACTAATAAAGATTTGCCTGGTTCTGATAATTCCATTCCCACACAAACATCATTTGATAAATTGATTCCTTTTACACCTGATGCTGTTCTTCCCATTGTTCTAATTTCATCTTCATTAAATCTTGCCATTCTTCCGTTAGAAGTACACATTAAGATTTCATTATCTCCTGTTGTTTTCTTAACAGAAACTAGTTCATCGTCCTCTTTTAAAGTTATAGCTATTTTACCACTTTGTCTAATATTATTGTATTCTTCTATATCTGTTTTCTTTACTATTCCATTTTTAGTTCCGAATAGCAAACATTTGTATGTGTTTTCTTTTTCTATTTTTATTATTGTATTAATTTTTTCATCTTTATCGATTTGAAGTAAGTTTACTAAAGGAAGTCCTTTTGCTGTTCTTGAATATTCTGGTATATTATATCCTTTTAATCTATAAACTTTACCTTTGTTAGAGAAAAACAATACAAAGTCATGAGTATTTAAAGGAATTAATTGTTCTACAAAGTCTTCTTCATTAGTCGTGATTCCTTTAATTCCAACGCCTCCTCTATTTTGAGTTTTATATGTATCTTTTGGAATTCTTTTTATATAGTTTTTATTAGTTATAGTAACAATTACTTCTTCTTCTGGTATTAATGATTCATCTTCTATATAATCTATAGCTGTATTATCAATCTTAGTTCTTCTATCATCTCCATATTTGTTTTTAATTTCAATCATTTCTTCTTTTATAATATTCAATACTTTTTCTTCGCTTCCTAAGATTGATTTAAGTTCAGT
>JAAZDL010000006.1 GCA_012512795.1 Mycoplasmatota bacterium | reverse complement strand
TAACCAGTGGTGTAGTGTTGTAAGATGGGAAAAAGAAACAAGACCTTTTTTAAGAAGTCGTGAATTTTTATGGCAAGAAGGACATACAGCACACTCATCAGCTGAAGAAGCTAAAGTTGAAACACAAAAGATGCTTGATATTTATAAAACTTTCTTTGAGGAATACTTAGCTATACATGTTATGACAGGTAGAAAAACTGAAAAGGAAAAATTTGCAGGAGCTGAATATACTCTTACAGTTGAGGCATTAATGCAAAATGGAATATGTTTGCAATCAGCAACTAGTCATTATTTTGGTCAAAAGTTTGCTAAAGCATATGATGTTAAATTTATTAATAAAGAAAATGAATATGAACATGTATATCAAACTTCATGGGGAGCATCAACTCGTATGATAGGGGCTTTAATAATGGCTCACTCTGATGATAGAGGACTTGTATTACCTCCAAAAATAGCACCAAAACAAGTTTGTATAATCCCAATTGCTAATGAACCTGCTATATATGCAATGAGCGAGAAAATAAATGAATTATTAAAAAGTAAATCCATTACTTCATATATTGATACTTCTAATAAAAGCGCAGGGTTTAAGTTTGCAGAGGCTGAAGTTAATGGAATTCCTATTAGAATAGAAATAGGTTCTAAAGATTTGATGAATGATTCAGTTACTGTTGTTCGAAGAGATACACATGAAAAAGAAGTAATAAATCTTAATAATATCATTGATCATATTTCAACATTATTAGTATCGATTCAAGAGAATCTTTATAACAAATCATTTAATAATACAAAAGAAAGAACATTTGATGTTACATCTCTTGAAGAAGTAACTAAAATAATTAATGAAACTCCTGGATTTTTAATATCATACTGGTGTGGTAAAGAATCATGTGAAACAAAAATGAAAGAAATCAAAGGTATAAAATCTAGATGTATTATTGAAAGTGATGATTGTAATAACCATAAATGTATAGTTTGTCAAGAAAAAGCAAAACATAAAATTTCATGGGGAATACAATATTAATACATATTTTTTTCACATTCACTATCTATAATAGATATATAAGGTGGTGATGCATATAAGAGAAAAAAACTAGAAAATTACATATACTAAATAGGCATCCTTATACGGATGCTTTCATAATACAAAAATAAGTTGACAAATTGTTATAATTAATATATAATCAATATGTTGAAAAAGAAAGAAAGAGTGTCCACTCTTCACCAGATGTATAAATACATTGGTTGATAAGCTTATATAACTATTAAAGTAGTTTTTTAAGGTGGATACTGTTGTATTCACTTTTTTAAATTATATGGAGGTGTTAGCAATAGCTAAACAAAACGAAGTTTATATTAATGAACAAATTAATTGTCCTGAAGTAATGGTAATTGGACCTAATGGAGAAAAGCTAGGAGTAAAGAAAATAGCTGATGCTTTAACTTTAGCTCAGTATGCAGGTCTTGATCTAGTTTTATTAAACAATGATTTTAAGAATCCAGTATGTAAAATCATTGATTTTACTAAGTATCGTTATGAAAAAAATAAAAAAGAAAAAGAAGCAAGGAAAAAACAAAGAGAACAAAATCTTGAAACAAAAGAATACAGATTAAGTGTAACTATAGATGTTGGAGATTTTGAAACTAAGCTTAGAAATGCTAAAGCCTATTTAGAAAAAGGACATAAAATTAAAGTTGCAGTAAGATTCAAAGGAAGACAAATGGCTCATCCTGAACTTGGGCGTGAAGTGATACTGAAATTTGCTGAGAAGCTTTCAGATGTTTCAGTAATTGAAGTTATGCCTAAAATGGAAGGAAGAAATATGCAATTATTTCTAGCACCTAAAAAATAGAAAGGAAGAATATATTATGCCAAAACAAAAATCGCATAAAGGAATAAGTAAAAAAATTGTAGTAAGAAACAGCGGATCAACTAAAATTGGACATGTAGGAGCTAACCATAATAGTGGTAAAAAATCTACAGACTTCAATAGAAAAGCTAGAAAAGTATCGACGTTAAGTACAGGAGATGCAAAAAGATATAAAAGGATATTAGGGGGAAAGTAGTATATGACAAGAGTTAAAGGTGGAGCAGTATCTAAAAATAGAAGAAGAAAAGTATTAAAACAAGCTAAGGGGTATTTTGGAAGTAAACATAGATTATACAAGACAGCTCAAGAACAATTATTTCATAGCGGAAGCTATAGTTATAACGATAGAAAGAAAAGAGCTAATGACTTTAGAAAATTATGGATAACAAGAATAAATGCTGCTTGTAGAGCTAATGATATTATTTATTCAAAATTCATTAACGGTCTTAGAAAAGCTGATGTAACAATTAATAGAAAAATGTTAAGTGAACTTGCAATATTTGCACCTGAAGAATTTACTAAATTAGTTGTAATATCAAAAGAAGCTTTAGAAGGTAAAACTATTAAGAAAGAATCAAAAGAAATAGTAGAGCAAGTTGAAAAGACTGTTGAAAGCAAAAAAGATTATTCTAAATTAACTGTAGTTGAACTTAAAAGTCTTGCTGCTGATGCAGGAATTGAATTAAATAGTTCAATGAAAAAAGCTGATATAGTAGAAGCTTTATCAAAATAAGTGTTTTATAACACTTTTTTTAATTGTTGCACTTTTAAACATTAGTTTGTATAATATAGTCAAGAAAAGAGGTTTTTATGAAAAAATATATTGATCCTTTTTTATATAATATTCCTCAACTTGATATTCATGGATTTGATAGGTATTCAGCAGTAGCTATGATAAAAGATTTTGTTGATAATTATTGTAAGATAGAAGCTAAAAAAATAATTATAATACATGGAAGAGGTAATGGTATTTTAAAGAAAGCTACACACGATTATTTAAAAACTGATAAAAGAGTACTAGAATATAAATTAGAGTACTTTAATGATGGTCAAACTATAGTAATACTTAAATAGGAGGTATAATGCAACAATATTTTGGTGTTTCAAAAGAAAAAGATACTATTAAATTAAATACAAATGATTTAAATCATATTAAAAATGTCATGAGAATGAAAGAAAATGATAATATAATAGTTGTTTATGATGAAGTAAGTTATATTTGTTCATTAAAATATGATTTATTATCAGCAAACATTATTAAAGTATTTAAAGAAAAAACAAGTATTAATTCATTAATAGCTTATATCCCTCTTTTATCAGAGGAAAAAATGAGTTTTATCTTACAACACGGAACTGAACTTGGAGTAACTGAATTTATAGTTGTATTGTATAGTCATTGTAAATATAAACTTAAAGAAAAAGATTTTGAAAAAAAACTTACTAGATGGTCTAAAATCGTTAAAGAAGCAAGTGAACAATGTTATAGAACAGACATCCCAAATGTTAATAAAATAATTAAAGTTAATGAAATTGAAAAACACAACGGTGTCAACATTTTGTGTTCTCTTGTAAATGAAGATGTAAAGAATATAACGAAGGTGTTAACAGTAGAAAACTATAGTGATACAATAAGTGTAGTATTTGGACCAGAAGGTGGTTTAACTACTGAAGAAGAATTAGCAATAGAAAAACTAGGTTTTATAAAAACATCTTTAGGGCAGAGTGTTTTAAGAAGTGAAACTGTTATTCTTTTTGTAGCATCTATTTTAAGATATTTAAAGGAAAGTGATTTAAATGGAAAACTTTGATAAATTTTTAGAATCGTTTATGACTGGAGATTATTTCTTAATCTTTCTAGTTTTGATGTTAATAATATTAATGGTTTTAATATTAGCTCTTATTAAAACAAGAAATCAATATATAGAAATGTTAAATTCTGACAATAATTTTACTCAACCAAAACAAAACTTAGTTGATCCTCTTGATGAACTTGAAAATTTAAAAGCTGTTACAAAAGATGATGTTATTGACGAAGATAAACCAATCATCAAACAAATAGATATACAAGCTATTAAGAAGTATGATGATATTATTGACGAATATGAATTTTTTGAAGAAGAAAATGCTGTTATATCTACTGATGAGTTAGAAAAAAGAACTAAAGAAAGAATGGAAGCATTAGGGTCTACTAATAATCAAGTTGCTATTCAAAAATATGAAGAAGAACAAGAAAAAAGAGCGATTATTAGTTACGAACAATTATTAAAAAATGCCTCTAATATTACTCTTAATTATAAAGAAGAAACAAAAACACCAAATTGTCCAAAAGTTAATAAAGTAGAAGTACAAGAGAAAGAAGTAACTCAAGCTCAAAGTTATTTAGCTGAAGAAGAATTTTTAAATATTTTGAAAGAGTTTAGATTATCATTATAATGAAAAGTTTTCTAATTAAAACACTTGGTTGTAAAGTAAATGCTTATGAAAGTGAGTTTATAAGAACGTTATTAAAAAATAATGGTTATAAAGAAGTTAGTGAAAATGCAGATATCTGTATAATAAATACTTGTACTGTTACAAATACTGCTGATAATAAGAGCAAACAAACTATTAATAATATAAGGAAAAACAATAACAATGCTATTGTAATTGCAATAGGTTGTTTTTGTCAGTTTAGATGCGATGAAATAACATCTTTAATAGATGCTGATATAATTCTTGGAAATAAAGATAAATGCAATATTTTAAAGTATATTGAAGAATATAACATTAATAAAAAAAGAATAGTTAAGTTTTATGATATGAACGATCAAGAGTTCGAGGATATGGAAATTAAAGAATATTCACATCGTCACAGAGCATTTGTTAAAATAGAAGATGGGTGTAATAATTTTTGTAGTTACTGTATTATTCCGTTTGTTAGAGGAAGAGTAAGAAGTAAAGAATATAATAAATGTTTAATGGAAATTAATGATTTAGCATTATCAGGATTTAAAGAAATAGTTTTATCTGGTATACACACAGGGCAATATAATTCAAACAATAAAGAGTTATATAACCTAATAAATGATATTTCTTTAATAGATCAAATAAAAAGAATAAGATTATCATCTGTAGAAATCGTTGAATTAAAAGAGGGTATGATGAATACAATAGCTAATAATAAGAAATTTGTATCTCATTTGCATATACCGCTTCAAAGTGGCTCTGATAGAATATTAAAACTAATGAATAGAAGATATGACACTAATTATTTTTTAGAAAAAGTTAATGAGATAAGAACTTTACGAAAAGATATATCTCTAACTACTGATGTAATAGTTGGTTTTCCAGGAGAAACAGATGAAGATTTTAACGAAACATACGAATTTTGTAAAAAAGTAAAATTTTCAAAGATACATGTATTCCCATACTCTGATAGAGAAGGAACAAAAGCTTCTAAAATGAAAAATAAAGTTCATGGAAATATAAAGAAAGAAAGAGTAAAAAAACTTATTAGTTTGTCAGATGAACTTGAAAAAAATTACTTTTTATCTTTTATTAATAAAGAAAAAGAGATATTAATTGAAGAGTTTAAAGATAATTATTATTATGGTTTTACTGATAATTACATTCCTCTAAAATTAAATGGTAAATATGAAATTAACAAAATATATTCAGTATTAATAAGTAAAGATAACATTAATTATACTACTAAATAATTAGACTTCTTTGTAATTAAGTATTGTCAAATATATATAAATATGATATTATTTTATTGTTCGTATTTAATGGCGATGTAGCTCAGTTGGCTAGAGCATCTGGTTCATACCCAGGAGGTCGTGGGTTCGAGTCCCTCCGTCGCTACCAAAATTAAAAATTATCAGATATTTTATCTGATTTTTTTATTTGAAATTCTAAGTTGAAATCATGTAAGAATGATGATACAATTTATAATAGGTGAGGCTAATATGAAAACAAAAAAATATTTATTGTTTTTTCTTATTCTAGTAGTTAATATAACTGTTCTTGCTTTTATTAATGTCAATTATCATTATGGAAAAAATTATACTTCCGAATATATTTTAAAGTTTAGAAATTATAATAGATATATTGTAAATGAAGCAAATATTCCGTTTAAATATTTTAATAAAACTCTTAGTGTTAGTAGTGGTTTTGTTAATGGAGGCTTTTTAAATATAGACGAATTTAATATATCAAAAGATAAATCAGGTGATACTTATTTATTTACTGGTTTAAAATATTGGACTATGACGAATGAAGAAAATGATTATTATGCTATTAGTTCTACAAGTTCTAAAAAGTATTCTGTTTATAATGCTGAAAATGAATTTGGAATAAGAATAACTGAATATGTAAAAGAAAAAACTAAAGTATATGGAAATGGTAGTTATACAAATCCTTGGGTATTTGTAAAGAAATATCAAGTTAATATAATAAGTGATAATGAGACTTTAGGAACAGCAGTTCCAAATAGTCAACTAATTAACGAAAATGAGACAGCTGAGTTTTCTATTAATGTTGCTGAAGGTTATAGTTTTAATATAGAAAATTGCCATTCAAGGGTACAAAGTAATAGTGTTTTTCTTGATAATGTTAAAAACGATATAACATGTAATTTAAAACTTATACCTAAATCATACACTTTAACATATGATAATAACTCAGGAAGTGGTTGTTCAACTAAATCAATAACACATGGAAGTGCATATGGAACTTTATGTACTCCAACAAGAAGTAATTATACTTTTACAGGATGGTACACCGCAGCAAGTGGAGGAACACAAGTAACGTCTAGTACAGTTGCTACTGGAAATGCAACAATATATGCAAGATGGACTGCTAATAATTGTACAGTTACTTATGCTCCTGGGATTTCTGCAACTGTATCAAATTTACCATCAACTCAAATAGTTAGTGCAGGATCTTATATCACTATTAGTTCTCTTATACCAGCAACAACTAGTTATGGATTTAATGGATGGTCTTATGGAGGATCATCTTATGCACCAAACTCTTCTTTAGGAATATGTAACGGAGGTAACTATACTTTAACAGCAACATGGGTTACAAATGCAGTTGCTAAATATCCGGATGTAAAAGTAACTGTTGGAAGTACTACAGCTACAGATTATGCTTATACTAGCGGTAGCTGGGGATTTAAATCAGTAATATCATTAGATTATCAAAATCAGACATCAGCTCATAATGTTTGTGAAATAGATTTAAATACATCAAACAATATTACATTATCTTCCTCTGGAGAAGTATTTAAATTAAAAGCATATATATATGGAGCGGAAACATATCAAATTCAGTGGTGTACTTGCATGGATCCAACTTCTTGCTGTAAATCAGGAGATATTGCTTCCTTTTCTGGTTCGGATGGTAGTTACACTGAAAATGGTTCGAATTATACGAAAACTAATGGATATTGGGGAGTTAGTGGAATTTCTTTAGGACACCAAGTGTCTTATTCAAAATCTATAAGTAAGTATTTTAGAATGCGTGGTGTAAAGGGAAGTACTTATTCTAACTGGACAAATATATATAATTCAAACTGGTCTAAATCTAGCTCTACAGGGAATTTCTCTAGTTATTGTAATTAGAAAGGAAATATTATGAAAAAACAAAAAATTATTATTATTGTATTTGTAGTTGTTTTAATATTTTGTATATTTTTAGTAATAAATAAACTTACTAGAAAAGATGAAAATAAAATAGATAGTAATTATAATGATCCAAGTATAAAATATGATGAAAGTTTATCTTTGACGAGTGATTTAACTATATCTTTATATTATAGTACAAGATCAAAACTTCATTCTGATGATATGTATTTTTATAAAAAAGACAAAATTTTAATATCAGAGGTAGATAAAGATATCCATATGAATATATTGTTCTATAAGTTAGAACGCATGAATTTATTAGAAGAAGAGTATATTTTAGAATCTATTGTAAAAGAAGAATATTCAAATATCTTTGGTAAAAATAATTTATATTCAAAATTAGATAGTTTCTTTTATGATAATTATGAAATAAAATATGGTAAAACAGCTGATGAAAATGAGTATATGTATTACTACAAAATAAAAGAAAATAAATCTACAAATACTTTGTATGTAAGTGAAATTGTTAGTTCATTTAAATATAATGACAAAATCGAAATAACTGAGATAGTTGCATTTGTTAATGACAATGGATCTTATATAGATAGTGACTATAAAAATAAAATATCTGATAAAGTTTTTAGTAAAGAAGATATTTTAAATGAATCAAATAAATTAAATAAATATAAATATACGTTTAACTATAATGAGAAAGAAAATAAATACTATTATTATAGTTATGAAAAGGAATAAACTATATTTATTGACAAAGTATGCATTTAATTGTATACTTACTTCATAAAAACAAAGACCAAGAGGAGTAATATATTTATTTTATTAGAGATGAAAAGTCATCGGGTGAAAACTTTTCTTAATTATAAATATATGAATGTAGCTTGTGAGTTTAATATCTAAAGTAGTAGTAGGATATTACGTTATTATGCGTTAAATAAAATAAAGTTAATTAAAGGATGGTACCGTCATATATGACTCCTTGTACTATTCTTTTTATTTTGGAAAGGGAAATAATATGTTAGAAAAAAAATATAATCATATGATAGTTGAAGAAGGAAAATACTCTTTATGGAAGGAAAAGAGATACTTTGATTCTGGAGATAAAGATAAAGAACCATTTACAATAGTTATACCACCGCCTAATATAACTGGTAAACTTCATTTAGGACATGCTTGGGATACAGCAATTCAAGATACTATTATTAGATTTAAAAGAATGCAAGGCTATGATGCTTTATGGCTTCCTGGTATGGACCATGCTGCTATAAGTACTGAAGCAAAAGTAGTTGCTAAACTTCAAAGTGAAGGAGTAGATAAAAAAAGAATAGGCAGAGAAAATTTTATAAAAGAATGTTGGGATTGGAAAAATAAATATTCAAATAATATAAGAGATCAGTGGGCAAAACTTGGACTAAGTTTAGATTATAGAAAAGAGAGATTCACTTTAGATGAAGGATTAAACAATGCTGTTAATAAAGTATTTGTTGATTTGTATAACAAAGGTCTTATATATAGAGGAGAAAAAATAATAAATTGGGATCCTGTAGCACAAACTGCTCTTTCAAATGAAGAAGTAATTTATAAAAATGATAAAGGTGCATTTTATCACATTAAATACTTTATTGAAGGAACAAATGAATATTTAGATGTAGCAACTACTAGACCTGAAACTCTTTTTGGTGATACTGCAGTAGCAGTTAATCCAAATGATAAAAGATATAAAAAATATATAGGAAAAAAAGCTATTCTTCCAATTATTAATAAGTTAATACCTATCATAGCTGATGCACATGCTGATCCTGAATTTGGAAGTGGAGTAGTTAAAATAACACCAGCACATGATCCAAATGATTTTGAAGTTGGTCTTAGACATAATTTAGAGAAAGTAGTTTGTATTAATCCGGATGCTACTATGAATGAAAATGCTGATAAATATAATAATCAAGATAGATATGAATGTAGAGAAAATTTGATTGAAGATTTAAAATCTATGGAATTATTAATCGAAATTGAACATATGGTCCATTCTGTTGGTCATTCTGAGAGAACTGATGCAGTGGTAGAGCCGTATTTATCTAAGCAATGGTTTGTTAAAATGAAACCTTTAGCTGATGCTGTTCTTGAAAATCAAAAAAATAGTGAAACTAAAATAAATTTTATCCCTAAAAGATTTGAAAAAACAATGAATCATTGGATGGAAATAATTAATGATTGGTGTATATCTAGACAACTATGGTGGGGACATAGAATTCCTGCTTGGTATAAAGATAATGAAATCTATGTTGGACTTGAAGCACCTAAAGAAGATGGTTGGGCTCAAGATGAAGATGTTCTTGATACATGGTTTAGTAGTGCTTTATGGCCATTTAGTACTCTTGGTTGGCCTGATGAAACTAGTGACATGAAAAAATATTTTCCTACAGATGTTTTGGTGACAGGATATGATATCATTTTCTTCTGGGTATGTAGAATGGCATTTGATTCTCTAGAATTTACAAAGCAAAGACCTTTTAAACATTGTTTGATTCATGGTCTTGTAAGAGATATAAATGGTAAAAAAATGTCTAAAAGTTTAGGTAACGGAATCGACCCAATGGATGAAATAGATGAATATGGAGCAGATTCCTTAAGATTTTATTTAAATACAGCTGTTTCTGCTGGTATCGATCTTAAATATGATAGAAATAAACTTAAATCAAGTTGGAATTTTTTAAATAAATTATGGAATGCATCAAGATATGTTTTAATGAATTTAGATAATTATAAAAAAGAAGACTTTACACTTGAAAATTTGTCTTTAAGTGATAAATGGATACTTACAAAAATGAATAAAACAATTAAAGATGTAACTAAACATATGGAAAAATTTGATCTTAATATGGCTGGAAACACATTATATGAATTTATTTGGCATGATTATTGTGATAACTATATTGAAATGTCTAAATTTGCAACTAATAATACAACATCATCAGTATTATTGCTAGTTTTAACAAATATTTTAAAAATGATGAGTCCTTATACTCCTTTTATTACTGAAGAAATATATAATATGCTTCCAATAAAAGAATGTGATTCCATAATGATATCTTCATATCCTGTATATGATAAAAAATTAGTATTTAAAGAAGAAGAAATTCAAATGGATAAAATGTTAGATTTTATAAGTTTATTTAGAAATATAAAAACTGAAAATAAAATATCATCTAAGTTTGAAATAATTGATTATAATAATAATGATTTATTAAATAAAATAATTAATATAAGTGATAAAATAGTTGAAAAACCTAGTTATAATGATTCAATTTCTGTAGAACTATATAGTTATAAATTAGATATATATTTTGATAATAAAGAAAACTACTTAGAACAACAAAAAAAGCTAGAAGAAGAAACTAATAATTTGAAATTGTCTATCGAAAGAAGAAAAAAATTACTTTCTAATGAGAACTATGTTAATAAAGCTCCTAAGGAAATAGTAAATAAAGAAAAAGAAGATTTAGAAAAGGAAATTTTAAGATTAGAAACATTAATGAAAAATTAAGTTTCTTTTTTTTGAAAACTCTTTATTTTTATATATTATATGTTATAATAAAAATAGAATAATAAGGAGTTTTAATATGTTTGGAAGTATAAAGTCTGTAACTGATGATATAATAATATTGGAAAATGCATCTGGAAAAGTTGAAACTACTTTAATAGGTGTTCATATTGTATTCGAAGAAAAATATAAAATAGTTTGTGAAATTACTGCGATCAGTAGAGATTCTATTGAATGTATTATGGTAGGAGAGTTTATTGATAATATTTTTAGTAGTGGTTTAATTCATAAGCCTACACATACTAGTAAAGTAAGAATAGTTAATAGAGAAGAAGTTATTTCTTTAGTTGGAAGTCAAAACATTGATACTCCAACTGATTTATATTTAGGTAAATCTTTAATATATGACGGCTTTAATGTATCGGCTAATATAGATAATTTATTTTCAAATCATTTTGCTATTATAGGTAACACCGGAAGTGGTAAAAGTTGTAGTGTAGCTAGAATTTTTCAAAATTTATTTTATAGAAAAGAAAATATACCATACAACGCTAACATAGTTTTATTTGATGTGTATGGAGAATACCATAATGCTCTTGATAGAATAAATCAAACTAAATATTGTAGATGTAAAAATATAACTACTGATATAAAAAATATAAGAGATGATGTAGTAAAAATACCACCTTATTATCTTGAAGCTGATGATATTGCTCTTCTTTTAAATGCTGATACTCCAGCACAAATGCCTTTAATAGAAAAAGCATTAAAATATGTTTACTTATTTACCGAAGAAGAAGACAAAGTTTTAGATTTTAAAAATAATATTATTGCTAAAGCTATTTTAGATATATTAACTGGAGGTAAAGCAAGCACTCAAATTAGAGATCAAGTTACGGCTGTTTTATCTACTTTTTATACAAAAGACATTAATTTAGAAAGCAAAATAGTTCAACCTGGATACGTTAGAACATTAAGACAGTGTTTAAATGTTGATCAAACTGGTAAAATAAATACTATTCAATTAGTTATAGAATTCTTAGAAAATTATATAAGTGAAGAAAATGTATTTGATAGGAATATGAAGCCTACTAAATATACTTTAAGAGATTTATATAATGCTTTTGAATTTGCTCTTATAAGTGAAGGAGTATTAAAAAGTGATAAAGTATATGATATTAATAATATATTAAAAGTTAGACTCGATTCTATTGCTAATGGAGATTATGGCTATTATTTTGAAGTTGATGAGTATATTACTAAAGAAGATTATATTAAAAAAATGTTTACATCAGCTAAAGGGGAAAAAACTCAAATCGTTAACTTTAACTTAAATTATGTAGATGAACGTTTTGCTAAAACTTTGACAAAAATATATTCTAAGTTATTCTTTGATTATGCTATAAGCTTAGAATCAAGAGGTGGATATCCACTTCAATTAATGTTAGAAGAAGCTCATAGATATGTTCAAAATGATAATGATATTAATGTAATTGGATATAATATTTTTGATCGTATAACTAAAGAAGGTCGTAAGTATGGTGTTGTTCTTGGCCTTATAACTCAAAGACCTAGTGAGTTATCAAATACTGCTTTAAGTCAATGTTCTAATTATTTAGTATTAAGAATGTTTCACCCGGAGGATTTAAAAATAATAAAAAGCATCACTCATAGTATTGCAGCATCTGATGTTGAAAAATTAAAAACATTAAGACCTGGGGTAGCGCTATGTTTTGGTAATGCATTTAACATTCCAGTATTTACAAAAATAGATAAGCCTGATCCAACTCCTAATTCAAGCAATGCTCATATAGGAACTCAATGGTTTAGAAAAGCAGAAAGCAAAATAAAAGATATTAATCAAAATTAATATCTTTTTTATTGTTTATTTAATTATGTACGGATCAGACAATGAACCATTACCTGATTTGTATAAGACTCTATTATTAAGATTTGTTACAACCATAATTTTTTTAGAGTTAGAAGCTGTAGAATCAGAAACTTCTGAATTACTAAAATAAAATACTTTATGTGTTGTGTCGTTATTAGCAGTAATAGCCCATGTGCTTTTAAAGAAACCTGGTAAATAATTATAATTAATACATGATTTATCACTAATCTTATTACAGTTTTCATCTAAACTAGCTCTAAGATATTCATATGTTGAAAGTGCTCCAAATAAGTACTTGTCTTCTGACATGATAGAACATTCAATATTTCCAGAATTATCTGTGTCTTTTATATTTCTTTTTCCTACACATAAATTTTTAGCAACTAATTTTGATTTTAAAGCATCAGTCAATATTAATTCGCTTGTTCCAAATGATTGTAAAGTTTCTTTTAATCTACTTACTTCAAAATCATTATAACCTGTTGTACTGCTTTTGTTTATATTATATCTATCATCCCATGTATATGTTTCTTCAGTAGCGGTAGTTCTTATTATTTTTATATTATTATCACTATCTATACTAATGATTCTCCATAATATGTTTTTCTCATTGTCTATACTACCAAACATAAGATAGTTGTTTTTTATATCACCTTTATAATATAAAGAGTTATCATTTGCTCTATATAAACCATCACCAGATATTACTATAGAATTATTATCTGTTATTACTTTATATAATTCTTTTGTTTCGTAAGAACCTGGACAATTTAAATAAGGAATATAAGAAAAGTTTTCTTCATATTTAATTATTTTAATTTCAATCGTGCATTTATCTCCATCTTCTAATAATTCATTTAATGGGCTTATATAATTATTATCTTGAAGAGTACTATAGAGAATAGAATACTCTCCATCATTTATAGGTAATAATGTTGGGTTATCACTATAAAACTTTTTAGTTGCAGTTATTACTTTTTCTTCAAATTTTTCATAAGATATATAATTTGGTTTAAATAAACTAAATATCCATACAATTACAAGTATAGATATTAAAAAACCTATTATTGAAACACCTGCAATTACTAATGTTTTTTTACTTACTGATTCTTTCATTTTAACACTTCCTTTTGATATAAATAATTATACAATAGATTTAAC
>JAAZDL010000075.1 GCA_012512795.1 Mycoplasmatota bacterium | reverse complement strand
TTAAATGATGATGGAGTTTGTGATATAAATTGTGATACAAATAATGATGGTTATCCTGATATAAATATAGATTTAAATGATGATAAAAAATGTGATATAAATTGTGATACAAATAAAGATTTGAAATGCGATTTAAACTGTGATATAAATGGTGATAACAAGTGTGATATAAATTGTGATTTAAATAAAGATGGGATTCCTGATATAAATATAGATTTAAATGGTGATAAAAAATGTGATTTAAACTGTGATACAAATGGCGATAAGAAATGCGATATAAATTGTGATTTAAACGGTGATAAGAAATGTGATTTAAATTGTGACACTAATAATGATGGAATCTGTGATATAAACTGTGACTTAAACAAAGATAATAAGTGTGATATAAACTGCGATACTAATAATGATGGAATTCCTGATATAAATATAGATTTAAATGGTGATAACAAGTGTGATATAAATTGTGATACAAATAAAGATTTGAAATGCGATTTAAACTGTGATTCTGATAATGATATGATTTGTGATACAAATTGTGATTCTAATAACGATAAAATATGTGATCATAATTGTAAAAACAAAGAAGATGATATATATATTGATAATAATAGAAACTATGTTTTAACTTTTAAAAACTATAAACCTTTAAATATTAATAATGTATCTTATGGATGGAGTAACAATAAAAATTTTAAAATAATTAATTCAACTAATACAGCTAAAACTTTTAGTATAAGATGGATAAATGTTATTAACACATTTAATTATAAAGATAATCTAAAAGTGAGAGTGACACGTAATAATATTAAAGTTGTTGATAACCTTTTAGCACCATACTATGATACCGACTTATTTACTTCAGTTATTATACCAGCTAAGACAACATATAAATACAATATTGCCTTTGAGTATAATAATGATATCTCAAAAGAAAAAATAGATTATATAAATTCTTTTGATGCTAATTTTAAAATAATTATAGATCGCTAAAGCTTTATAATAAAAAAACTTGAAAAAAATAATAAAAATTGATATTATATTCTTATAGTAAAGGAGGTTTGTTATTATGGACAATAACAAAGGCCAAACAATATTTTTATCTGTTATAGGAATAGCTACTTTATTAGTTGCTATTATAGGAGCAACATTTGCATGGTTTAGTATTTCAATACAAGGTAGCGATGATACAGACAAAAGCGTTGTTACTAAAACTGTATTAGGTACTGTGATATTTACTGATGGAGATGAAGTTGTTTTAAATTCATTTAAACAAGGTGTTAATGCTACTTATACCAAAACATTTACTGTGTCTAATAATACTCCTAATACTACTGATGACTTTCCATATAAAATTTATATAAATGTTGAAGATAACTCATTAAGTGATGTAACAGAAGGACAATTAGTTCATTTTATATCTGGAACTAAAAGTGGAAATGGAACAGTTGTTGATTTAACTGAAACTACAGTGCCATCTCAAGGTAAACAATTATTAGGAGAAGGACTTTTAAGTGGTAGTGAGACACATACTTATACATATACTATAAATTTTAAAAATACTGATACTCAGTATAATGTTATAGGAAAGCAATTTAATGCTAAAATAATAATAGAAAAATAATTTCGAAGTATAAAAGTAGAGCAGTCTACTTTTTATTATGCAATAAATTATTGTATATATATGGCTTTTTTGTTATTATATTAATAGTATGGAGGCTTATTATGATAGATGAAAAGACAAATAAATTTAATTTGATAATATACCTTTTAATATTTATTGTTTTATTCACAATGTTAATTGGAACTTCATATTTATATTTTACAAATAAAATAAAAAATGAATCTAAAACAAAAATATCTATTAACAATGCAGATGTATTTGTTGAATATAAAAAAGGTAACCAAATAAATGTATCATCAATAAAACATGGATGGTCTAGTTCTATAAGTTTTTCTGTAGAAAATTATAGTTTGGATACAAATGGTAAATATAAAATATTACTAGATATAATCTCTCCTTTATCAGATGAAATAGATGATAATTTTATTTTAACTTTGTCAGGTGCATCTACTTCAAATGATAAACCAATTAATATTAAAGAAAAAGTTGTTCCTGTAGAATCAACGATGCTTTCGGATTGTTTAATTTTTCCAGAAACTCTTCATACTTATATTTTAACAATCAAACTAAAAGATAATAAACAAGATATTAACCACTTAAAAAATAGAATTTTTATTGCTAAAGTTAATGTTGAAAAAGTAGATCTATAGGTAATTAATTATGGAAAATGAAAAAAAACTTCAAATAAAAAGAATTTTAAATATATTATTTAAAATAATAAGTTATATTTCTTTTGTGCTTTTATTTTTAATTGGAATACTTCTTATTGTATATGTAATTACAAATAAGATTGCTGAAAAAGAAGATAAGAAAGCACCGTTTTTACTATATAC
>JAAZDL010000074.1 GCA_012512795.1 Mycoplasmatota bacterium | reverse complement strand
TAAGAGCTAAAAAAAATTACATGTTTATGTTAAATATTATTTTTAGTATAATTATTTTAATATTATTAAGGATTGTTGTGCATTTATATTTGTCTTTAATATCATATTTAATGTACAGTATATTCATGTTTGAATATATTTATTTACTATACGATATATTAATAATTTGTATAACATACACTATAGTATTTATTTTTGTTAGAGTAAGAAAACATATTTAATTTATATAAGATGTTATTAAAAATAATATCTTTTTATATGAAATAATGGTATAATTCATATAGTGTTTTGGAGGATATTATGAAACTAACTAGAACTGAAGCAAGAGAAAAAATAATGATTATTTTATATCAAATAGATTTTTATATGAAAGGAAATATTCCTTTTGATTTAGATGAAGTAATAAAAGAAAATCTTGAGATGGATAATAAATATGTCAAAGATATAGTTAATGGAGTAGTTTTGAATTTTAATGATATTGATAATATAATAAGAAAATATTTAGAAAATTGGGATTTAGAAAGACTTGGCAAGACAGATAAAGCAATACTAAGGTTAGGGACTTATGAAATGATTCATTATGACACTCCTAAAATTGTTGTTATAAATGAAGCAGTAGAGCTAGCAAAAAAATATAGTGATGATAAAGTTGTATCTTTAATAAATGCTATTTTAGATAAAATAAGAGACAATGAGGCAACAAATGAATAATGATTATATTTCAATTAGTGATATTAATAAGATAATTAAAAATACAATTGACTCTAATGAAATATTAAGAAATGTATATGTTAAAGGTGAAATAAGCAATTTAAAATACCATGGTAGAGGACATTTATATTTTTCTTTAAAAGATGAATCTAGTAAAATAAATGCTGTTATGTTTAATTATTCAAATAATAATCTTGATTTCTTACCAAAAGATGGAGATTCTGTTTTAGTACACGGAAAAATTAGCGTTTATGAAGCAAGTGGAAGTTATCAAATATATGTGGAAAATATGCAGTTAGATGGAGTAGGTAATTTATATGTATTATTTGAACAATTAAAGAAAAAACTAGCAGCAGAAGGTTTGTTTGATGAAAGCCACAAAAGGAAGATTGTAAAAATACCAAGAAAAGTAGGAATTATAACAGCATCTACAGGAGCTGCGGTTAAAGATATAATATCTACGATTAATAAAAGATTTCCAATTGTTGAAATATATTTATTTCCGACATTAGTGCAAGGAGAAACAGCACCTGCGAGCATTATTAAAATGTTAGAATTAGCAAATAGTTTTGATTTAGATACAATAATACTTGGAAGAGGTGGAGGATCTATCGAAGACTTATGGGCATTTAATGATGAAGCTTTGGCTAGAACTATTTATAATAGTAAAATTCCTGTTATTAGTGGAGTTGGACATGAAGTGGACTTTACTATAAGTGATTTTGTTGCAGATTTAAGAGCTCCTACACCTACTGGAGCGGCTATTTTAGCAACACCAGATAAAGAAGAAATATTAAGATACTTTGTTAATGCAAAAGAAAGAAGCACTAACTCAATAGATAATAAATTATATAGTTATAATCAATTGTTAAATAAATATAAAACTAATTATTTACTTAATAATCCTAGTAGGCTATATGAAATGAAAGAACAAAAATTAGACACAATTTATGAAAAAATCAAGAATTTATTAGAAAACAAACTTTATAGCAGTAATCAATTATTAAACAAATACAAAACTAATTTCTTGCTTAATAATCCAACTAGGTTATATGAAATGAAAGAACAAAGGTTGGACATGATTTATGAAAAAGTTAATGATTATATTAGTAGAATAATTTCTAATAGTAAAAATAGTATAAATAC
>JAAZDL010000073.1 GCA_012512795.1 Mycoplasmatota bacterium | reverse complement strand
GAATTAGCAAATACATATAATATAAAAGTTAATGAAATTCCTGAATTAAAAGATAACTTAGAAATGATAACATTATTAAAAGAAAAATTAGAAGATAATCTTGATTCAGTTGTTTTTATTAAAACTGCTACTGAAATATTAGAAAAAGAAGAATTAAAAGATTTACTTTTAAAAAATGATAGCGAAGAAATAAAAGCTCATATTTCTAAAAAACAAGGTATATCTACATCTGGTAAAAAAGGAATAATTGATGAGCAGAAAAAAGATGTATCTCTATCTGAAAAAGAAAGAATACAACTTGTTTATATAGACGGAAAACAATATATAAAATATGTTGATAAAGAAGATCAAGTTCATTTAGTTGAGTCAAGAGATCCTTATAAAATATCAGAAATATATAAAAGTGCCTTAGAAAGAATAAAGGATCCAAAACAATTTGATGCAAAATATTTATTTGATGAATTAACTTCAGCTTTAGGAGAAAAACCTTCTGAAACTATTGAAGAAATTAATCCTGATTACTTAACTAGTGAAGAAGTAAATATGATAGATTTTATTCATAGTAATGAAAGATATAAAAATAATTTAAAAAATGATACCGTGAGACATTTTAAAGGGATGAATCTTCATGCTATAGAAGAAACTAATGATATTGTTGCTACAACTGATCATGATGGTTTAATAGAATCAACTCATATTAAAGATAATAATATAAAACAAGATTTATCTACTACTAAAGTTGAAAAACCTGAAAAAGAAGTGAATAAAGAAAAAGAATTAACTTTAGATGAGTATGAAGAGTTACTTGCAAAATTTGCTAACAATTCAGACTTATCATTAGATGAACTTCGAGCACTAAGACATTCGAATGTTAGCCAAGGATTAGAAGAAGAATTAGAGGAAGAAATAGAAAAGAAAACTTCAGGGCCAACATTATCTTTAACTGGAAGCAAATATCCTTTAGCCGGATTTATTGACAAATACACTCTTACATTCTTTATTATTATGACTTCTTGCATAGGAATTCTAGTTGGAGCTTTGCTATTTAAAACAATGTTTTTCAATTAAAAATCAGAATTAAACTTCTGATTTTTTTAATTTAAACTTATATAATATTTTATTAACATACTCTTCTCCAAGAACATCGTATAATAATTTATTTTTATATGTAATAATTCCAAATATAGATGCTCCTACTAAAGCACAAATACCACTAGCTATTAACATTGTTATTCTAGTATTAAAAATATCTTTTAAATACATTTCAAGACCAAATACTATAGCGCACATAATTACCATAGGAATTATCATCTTCTTTAAAATACTAAGTATTCCTTTATATTCGAATTTCAAATCTTTCTTTAATGAACTAAGAGATATTATTAGTGAAATAGTAGTACCTATCATAGTTGCAAATGTAACACCATAATATGGATATATACCTAATTTATCACATAGAATCATTAAAGGTATATCAAGAGTAGCATTAATAATAAGGCCAGTAAATGTACTAAAATATACTGTTTTAAATTTACTTAAACTTTGTAAAACCATGCTTACAACAAAATTTAAATTAGTAAATAAAATTGAAAAAGGTATTAATCTAAGTATTATCCCACCATACTCACTATATCCATAAAACATAGTATATAATTCATTAGAAAGTAAACTAATACCAGCAGCCATAGGAAGCCCTACTACTATAATTATTCCTAATGATTTAATAAATTGATAATTAATTGCTTTATAATCTTTTTTAACTAAATAGCTTACCATATGAGGTATAAGAGTAATACTTAATCCAACAGCTACTGTATTTACTATTAAACATATCTTCGGAGCCCAAGTAGCCATAACACTACCAATAGTTTCAGCCTCAGATGCTGAGTATCCTAAATATAATAAGCCTCTTATAATAAGTGATAAGTCAGTCATATTATATAAATCCATAGCTATAGAAACAATTATTAATGGAATACTAAATGATAATATTTTTTTAACAATAGTCTTATCGCTAACTTTATCTTTTTTATTTGTTTTTGGAATATTCATAACGGAAACATTATTTTTAATTTTAATATTTAAATACATGTACGCAGCTATACCAGCTATAAAAGCTCCAAAAACAGCTATCGCAACACCATAACTTACTTTTAAATGATAAACATTAATAGCTAAATAAGAACCTATTAATATTATGGAAATTCTAACTACTTGTTCAATTACTTGACTATTTGTAGATACTGAAATAAACTTTTGACCTTGTAAATAACCTTTTTTAATAGATAAAAGAGGTACTATTAAAAGGCAAAAAGAAATACTTCTAATAACTAACTCTATTTCTTCTATAGAGTTACCACCAGTAGAATTACCTATAAATAAATAAGCAGCTTCTTTAGCAAATATAAACATAAGTAAAAAAAGGACGACAGATAGTACAAAAACAATCTTATTACCAAGTTTTAAAGTTCTTTCTTTAGCTTCATACATCTCTAAAGTGTTGTACTCACTTACTATCTTACTTATAGCTAAAGGAAGACCAGTTGTACATATATTAATAACTAAACTATAAACTGTATAAGCATAAGAATATAATGCTCCTCCAAGTTCTCCTACTATACTATAAAAAGGTATAACATATACAGCACCTAATATTTTAATAAATATTAAAGAAAAAGATGCCATAATAGTTCCTTCAACAAATGAATTTCTTTTCATATTACTCCTTCATAATAATATTTTCCAAGAATAACATGATTATTCTAGTAAACATAATAATTATATTATAGTTAAAACTATGATATATTCTATTTATTTTTTATACTTTTCTTTTTTTACTTTTTCTCTAATTTCACCAAGTTTTATAGAATTAGTCTTTTCAATACCTGCATCAGATATAGTTTTATTTAAATATAAACCTATTACAAAAACATAAGCTAAAGCATAAAACCACAATAAAAGCATAACTATATTAGCTAAGTTTCCATATATTAAATCATATTTAGCAATATTATTTATATAATATGAAAAGATAGATGTTATTAATAACCAAGTTATTGTAGTGAAAAGTGCTCCTTTATTAACATATTTACTAGGTATAGTTGCATCCGGAGCTATTGTATATACTAACTTTATAAAAAAGAATATAACTAGTAAAGATACAGGAAATTGTATTAAAAAATATAATATTTTAACTATAACTTCATGATGAGCTAAAAAGTCAGTAAATGTACTTATCAATGAAAGGATTGATCTACCTAACAAAGGAACCATTAATACAAAAGCAAATAGTAAAATTATGCATATAGTTAATATAAAAGATTTAATTAATCTTTTTAATAATGGTGCATTTTCAACGTTATAAATTGTATTACTAGCCATTATAATTGCATTACATCCATTAGTTGCTACTACTAAACCAAATGTTAATGTAACAAGAGAATTAAATGTAATTGTATCAGTAAATATTGGTTCTAATAAATCAACTACTCCACTTGGGAAAGTTTGATTTAAAAAGTTTTGTATAATATCCATAGGTAAATGAAAACTAGTAGTAATAAAAAAGATTAAAGTTAGTATGGGAATTATAGCCAAAAAGAAAGAGAATGCGAGATTGCCAGGCAATATTCCCATTTCTTTCCCCATAATTAAATCATATAACTCAACAATTTTATTTTTCATTATTAATTACCTTAGATTTTTTTATCATTTTTAAAGAATCATTAATAGCATCATCAATAGTAGTTTGTTCACTTGTAATCATAGCATATCCAATTGATACACCATAATCTTTATTAGGTAATGATGATAATAATTCTCTATTTAATTTATGAATGTATGATCCTATTTTCTTTTCATCATATCCAACTAGATAAACCATAAACTCATCACCATCAGTTCTCATAATCTCAGAATTATCTCTTTGAGTTTTTATAAGAACACTAGCAACAGCTCTTATTTGATTATCTCCTGCTTCATGACCTTCTTTATCATTTAATGTTTTTAACTGATTAATATCTATTACTATAACTGTTTGTGGATATACTTTTGTAGATGACCAGAAGTCAATATTATCATTTAAAAAGTTTCTATTTTTTAAATTAGTCATCGTATCAAAATAATATAATCTATCTTCTTTTTTAATCTTTTTAGTATACAATGTTTTTTTAATAAGCATATATATAACAAATGCAACTATTAAAATAGAAATAACTATATATATTAAGTTAGCCATTATAAAATTAAAAACTCTATTATTTTTAAGTGTACTTATAACATCTTCAACACTTTCATTTTTAACTTCATTAGAACTAAGAGTACTTAAATAAAAGTTAAATAATCTATTAAAAGATTTATTACTACTTTCTAAAAGAAATGTATTATTTAATTTAACGCTATCAATATACCTAATACTATAGCTTTTTAAAGAACTATCTTTATAATAATCATAAACTTCTTTTTCTATTATAACAACAGATTCTTTATCTATATTTTTTAACATTAGTTTGACATTGGCATAATCCTTTATTTCAAATAAATTTTTACTTGCCATATTATATTTTAAATTCATATTTGAAAGCATAACAATATTCATATTTACAAGACTATAAAGAGAATTTACTACCAAGTTATTATCAACATGAGCAAGAACTACATATTCTGTTGGTCCTAAAGATCTAGTATTATCATAATTTTCACTATTAAGAGAATAATAGTTTAATGATATATCTATCTTTTTACTCATAAGTGCTGAGTTTAACTCTTTAGTATCATCATATTTAATATATTTATAAGTAACACCTGTTATATCAGCAAACTTAGACAAATAAGTATCAGTTAATCCAGTAAAATTATTATGTATAAGACCTTCGTAAGGAAGATTTTGTATATAACCAACAATAAAATCATCATTAGTAATAGATTCTTTTTCAAGTTCAGTATAATTTTTAGAATTATAGTATAACTCTAAAAAATATTCATTAATTCTTGTATTAGCTTTTTCTTTCCATCTATAATAAAACTTACTCATTATATTAAGTAATTCATCGTTTTCTTCATCAGGAGAAATAACATAATATGAATATAATCCATCTAAATGATAAACTATCTCAAAATCATTAGCTATTATTTCATCTAAATACTTATACATAGGAATAACTATATAATCTATTGTCCCAGATGCTAAAGCTGATTTTATATCATCAAATTTATCATAAGTTTTAATATTAATATTTTTATACTCAGTCAAATAATAAGAAATTGATTCTTTATTCTTATTAATAATTCCAATACTTTTATAACTTAAATCAGTTAATTTGTTAATTGATGATTTATTATCGCCAATAACTACAAAATGATCTTTATAAAGTACTAAATCAGTTGGAAGAACACTAGTTTTATTAATTAATTTATTAGCCGTTGTATCAGTAGATGATATATTAAAAGAAAGACCTGTATCTTCTTTTAATGCACTTAGATAATCATAATATACACCTTTTCCATTATTTGAAAATATTGGAAGAGATGTTTCAACATAAATATCAAAATTAGTATCTGCATTATCATTAATCCATTTTTTTTCAGAATAAGAATAAAGAATCAATTTCTTATTATTTGACT
>JAAZDL010000072.1 GCA_012512795.1 Mycoplasmatota bacterium | reverse complement strand
TAAATATAGAACGTATAACAATTATAATTTGGTTGGTATATTAAATAAAAAAAATGATAATGATGAAATTGTTATTATTTGTCATGCTAGAAGTAGCAATAAAGATTCAAGAGTAAATACAAAGCTTTCTAATGAGTTAAATAAAAACAATATTAATAACTTTAGATTTGATTTTATATCATGTGGCGAGTCTAAAGCAGACTATAAAGAATATTCTATTACTAATATGATTAAAAACTTAGAAGATACTATTAATATGCTGAAAAACAAATACAATTATACAAAAATTATTTTATTTGGTAGTAGTATTGGTGGAAAAATAGTATCGCTCATCGAAATTGAAAAATATAATGTTATTAAAATTATTTTGTGGTATCCATCTTTAGATTATAATAGAACTTGGATGAATTTAGCTGGAAAAAAAGAAAAATATGCAAAGAAGATAGGATACTATCAATTTAAAAATGGAACTAAATTAAGTTATGAGTATTTTAAAGATGAAAGAAGTTATTATACATTTAAAGAATTACGCAAACAGAATTTACCAGTGTTATTTGTCCATGGAACAAATGATCATTACGTTGAAGTAAAATCTTCTATTAAAGTATCAAAAAAATGTAAAAATGCTAAATTATTTTTAATTGAAGGAGGAGATCACGGATTTCATAAAGATGATGATATGATTAAAGCTTTAAACATTACAGTCGAATTCTTATTAAATCAATGATAAGTAAAATAAATATTTTATTAAAAAAACATATAAAGTAACAAAATTAATTATTTCCCATTAAAATATATTAATTGTTAAAAAAATTTGCTTTATTTCTAATCATTTTTGGTAGATAGATTAAATTGTTTTATAATATAATGTAGGCATGAAGAGGAGGGATAATTATGTCTTTAGGAAGCAAATTTATTAAATATAGAAAAGATTTAAAAATGTCACAAGAAGGTGTAGCAGAAGTTTTAAATGTAACAAGACAGACTATATCTAATTGGGAACTTGATTTAACTTCACCGGATTTAGAACAAACTAAAAAAATATGTAAATTATATAAAATTGATTTTTATGCTATTCTTTATAAATAAGAAAAACAGATTATAGGTAATAATACTTTAGTTGCATTAACTTTATTAATTGCTCAGTCAATCCAAAAGAAAAAGAGATACTAGTAGTGACGGAGGAAATATTTACAAAACAAAAACAAAATTTAACTATCCACTTATGAAAGATAAAAAAGGTAAATATAAAATAAAATCTGGAGAACAAATAAGAGTTTGTATGACATCTGACTTTTTTTTAGAAGAAGCTGATTCTTGGTGCGAAGAAGTTTGGAATATGATTAGAATAAGGAAAGATGTTAAATTCTTTATTTTAACGAAAAGAGCCGAAAGAATAAAAGATAATCTTCCTTCAGATTGGTTTGATGGGTATGAAACTGGAACAAATTTTATTAAAGATAATAAAAAATATAGTATAAATAATAAGCAAGTACAATCTAAACAAGATTTTCTTTCAAATAGTAATATTATTGGGAAATCTATTGAATTTAAATTATATGATGAGTTCGGAAATAAGTTAGATAGTAAAGATTTGTATAAGCCGCACTTTAAAGAAAAATGTCTAATGTGTGGTTCAAAACAAATTTGTAATAGTTGTTCAAATTGTGGGAAATGTTGAAATAATAAAAAAACAAAAATCTTCTTAAAAGATTTTGTTTTTGTGTTATAATATAACTAATAAAAAAGCGGTATAAACCATAGATTTAGAAAAATAAAACAAATATAAAATTCCATATACACGTTTTAGGCAAACTTCAAGGAGACCTAAGTGGAATAAGAGTTTCGTGAACAAAAAATTTTACACAAAATGGTAAAAATAGTAAAAAGAAGTAAAAGTTTAAGACTTTTCATATTAAAATAAACAATAATTTATTGAGAGGAGGAATCGCGAATGAGAAAAGAAAGAGTAGTATTTATTATTCTATTTATATTAAGTTTTATAGGGACTTATATAATTATATGTTATTTACCGCCATTTAGAATTAAACTTGAGGCTGAACCAATAAAATATTTTATTGAGAGCTTAAAAAATGCTTCTTTATTCAAAACAATAGTATCGGTTGCTGTGGGAACTCTTATTGCTTTCATACCAACATTAGTTAAAAAGCGTAAATAAAATTATAATTTACACTAATAAAAAGGGTATAAAAATGAACGAAAATAAAACAAATATAAATTGTGAAATAAGAGTTAATGTGCGGACAACGGCAATTTCTTATAAATAAAAGGTTTATGAAAAAAAGTTTTTACAATATCATTATTTTTATCGTTAGGTATTATAGTTGGAATAGTAGATTATAATAGGCCAAAACAAAAGCAAATCTTGTGTTTACCTATGGTTCATTAAAATGAGTCTTTACATGATTACTTGATTTGGTGGAAAAGTTTAAGGAAGGAATTATGAAAATGGGAAAAATATGTAATGTGTTTTCAATGTTAAAAATATTAGAAAGTGGCAGAAAGTATACCGTTAATGAATTGTCTGAACTTATTGAAGTCTCACCGCGAATGATTAAATTTTATAAAGTTGAACTTGAGAAAGCTGGCATTTATATTGAAACTGAAAGAGGACCTTATGGAGGATACATTTATAAT
>JAAZDL010000071.1 GCA_012512795.1 Mycoplasmatota bacterium | reverse complement strand
GTACTCTAGCATCATCCAAAAGAATACTATCAACTTCATCTATAATTGCATAATTAAATTCTCTATTAAATACTTTTTCTGACTTTTTCTTTACTCTATTATCATCTAAATAATCAAAGCCAATAGTAGATGCTGTTGAATATACTATATCTTTTTTATATTGTTCTTTTCTTTGATTTCTATTCATCTTAGGTTGTCCTTCAACATATCCACAAGATAAACCTAAAAAGTTAAATACTTGACTATTTTGAATAGCATCTCTTTTTGCTAAATAGTCATTTGAAGTAATTACATGTACACCTTTTCCATCAATTGCATTTAAATATGAGTTTAATATTTGAACAAGTGTTTTTCCTTCACCTGTTTTCATTTCAGTAACAACTTTTTCTTGCATCGCTATAGCTGCTTCTAATTGAACAGGATAATGAGCCATATTAAGAGTTCTGCTAGTTGCTTCTCTTACAACAGCAAAAGCATCTATCATTATATCTTCTAAACTACTACCTTTTGATAATTTATCTCTAAATACATTTGTCATCTTTTTAAGTTCTTCATCAGTCATGTTTTTGTATTTAGATTCAAGAGATAGAATTAAATTAACTTTTGTTCTGATTTTATCTCTATTATTAGTAGTATAAGTACCAAAAATTTTATCAGACATACTCATTAGCTTCACCTACTTTGTTCTATATAAATATAACATTTTTATATTATTAAATCAAACAAATTATAGTTTAATCATGTTATAAATTATTAACTGGAATGTATTATTTCTTCTTTCAACTTTAGCATTTATTTTATATACATTATTTTTTTCAATATCTCCAATTTTCTTTAAAGAACTCGAAAAGATAACACCTTCTGTTGTCTCAAACTCATCACTTAATTTAATAAAAGACATTTTTTCATTATTTTTAGTTTTAATTGTTTTTATACTTTCTACAAAAAGAATTGTAGTAATTACTTTATCAAAATATTTTTTATATATTTCTAAACTAATTGAATTACTTCTGTCATATTTAGTAACTGGATGATGAGATAAATAAAATCCATAATTATTAATTTCGTTATCTACATTTTCTTTATCAGAATAATCATCAAACTTTTCAAGCACTGGATAAGAATCAAGAACAATGTTTAAATCTTTACAAAGTGTTACATAATTTAATATTTCATTTATATTATTAACTGTTTCTTTTTTATTTAAATTAAATTCATCAAAAACACCACATTCAACTAAAGATATTACTATTCTTTTATTTATATTTTTACTATAACATCTTATCATAAAGTCATAAAAAGATTTAAATTTTTCTTTAGTTCTTTCAACTAATATTTCATCACAAATAATAGATGATATATTTTTAATAATTGTAAATGGCAATACAAGATTATTATTATTAATATAAAATTCATTAGTAGAAAGATTAATACTAATTTTATCAAACTCTATTTTAAGTAATTTAGATTCATCTATATACTCTTTTAACTTTTCACTACCTTTATTCATATTTAATAAATTTTTCATAAAATATTCTTTATAATGTGCTTTTAAATAAGCCATTTGAAAAGCTACTAATGAATAAACTACTGAGTGTGATTTATTAAAACCATAAGATGAAAACTTTATTATTAATTCATATAATTCTATTGCTATACTTTCCGTATATCCTTTTAATACAACTCTTTTAATAAAGTTACTTTTTTCATTTTCTATTATATCATGTTTCTTTTTAGACATAGCACGTCTAATATTATCCGCTTCGCTATATGAGTAT
>JAAZDL010000070.1 GCA_012512795.1 Mycoplasmatota bacterium | reverse complement strand
TTCTGTTATTATAACGCTTTTTTCATCATCAGACATAATAGATTCTAAAAATTCTTCATGTCCTTTTAAATTATTTGCAAAACCTGGTGTAGGTTTAGTTTGAATAACCCATTTTCCATCTGCATCTCTTGCCATAACAGTGTTTCCTTCAAGAGCAACAGTTTTAATCGCATCTACAACTTTTCCATTAGGCTTAAATAATCCAAAAGTTTCTCCACCATTCGCTTTCAATTTAAATGTTGCATAAAGACCTTCTTGTTTAGATCCGCTTAGGAAAACAACCAAATAACTTTTTGCTTCAATTATAACTTCAGGAAAAACCCATTTAACATTATTTATTTCATCACTTAAGCCATAGTTTTTTAAATTAATATCTTTTTCATTTCCGTTATAAAGTTCTATATAGTCATAAAGTTTACCTTTTGGATCAGCTAAAGCCCCTTTATTTAAACTCATTATTTCACTAATTACAAGTTTTGATACTGTTGTTTGATCATCGTTTAAATCAACTTTATTAAGTTTAACACCACCACCACCAGTTAAAAGACTTATTAAGCACAATAAAACTAGTATTAATGCACTAATAATAAAAAATGATATATTTTTCTTAAAAAGTTTTGTATCAAATTTCATATAAAAACTCCTACTAATATTATACAATAGACAAGATTTTTTTTCCACTCAATAAAGTAATTTTTGTTTATTTTACATAATTACTCAACAGTTACTGATTTTGCCAAATTTCTAGGTTTATCAATATCACATTTTCTTAATTTGGCAACTTCATATGATATTAGCTGAAAACAAACAATAGCTAATAAATTTTGAATATATTCGCTTGTTAAAGGTATTACTATTTCATAATCACAAATAGTTTTATCTATAGTAATAGATTCTTTTCTAATTACTATTATTTTTGCACCTCTTGATTTAGCTTCCATAATATTACTAATTGTTTTTTCACGCACAGAAAACTCTGTTAAAAAAGCTACCAAAGGAGTGTTTTTAGATATAAGAGCAATAGGCCCATGTTTAAGTTCACCTGCTGGAAAACATTCACTATGTATATAAGATGTTTCCTTTAGTTTTAAACTAGCTTCATAACAACTATAGATATCTACCCCTCTTCCAATAAAATAAACATCTTCAGACTTATATAAAGCTTTAGCAACTTCTTTGTAATTAGTTTCTTTAATGATATTTTTAATATATTTGGATAGTTTTTTAAACTCTTCAAAGATTTTATCTCTTTCTTCTTTATTGATAATTCTAGTGCTATACATATATTTTAAAATAAGCAAACTACACAAATAACTTTGTGAAAAATAGCCTTTAGTAGTTGCTACACATATTTCAGGACCAGCAAGCATAGGCATTACATATTTTGCTTCATGAGCCATAGTAGAAGAGACAGTATTAACTATAGCCAAAGTATCTACTCCTTCTTCATTACACATTCTAAGGCAAGCTAAAGTATCTGCAGTTTCACCACTTTGAGATAAAAGTACTACTAAAACTTTAGGATCATAACAATGGTTCATATATCTATATTCACTAGCAACATAAGCATTAACATAAAAATCGCTCTTAACACAATATTTATCTGCAAAATACTTACCTATTAAAGATGCATTATATGCACTTCCACATCCAACAAAATCAACTCTATTATATTTAGATAAATTAATAACTATATCAGAAAAATTATCATTTTCAATATACTTAGAATATAACTTTTTAGCAAGTTCTTCTTGCTCTTCTATTTCCTTAAGCATAAAGTGTTCATATCCACCTTTTTGAGCTTCTTCAATATTCCATGAAGCTAAAGATACTTTTTTATATATTATTACTTCTTTAAAATATATATCAAATTTATTACCTATTTCTACAATCTCATTATCTTCTAAAATTATATGTTCTTTAGTATATGAAAGTATTGCTGATATATCGCTTGCTAAGAAAAATTCTTTGTCTCCAATACCAAGTACTAAAGGAGCATCTTTTTTAACTCCATATATTTTATCCTTATTATCAAACATAATTGCTAAAGCATAGCTTCCTTTTAATATTTCTATTGCTTTAGTTATTGCTTCTATTTCATTTTCACCATTATATAAAGAATCTATGAGAGCACAAATTCTCTCAGAATCAGTTTGCGATTTAAAACTATATTTGCCTGAAAGTTCTTTTTCAATATCTTTATAATTTTCTACTATACCATTATGGACTAAACATACTCTTCCAACTTTATGAGGATGCGAATTTTCAACACTTACCTCTCCATGAGTTGCCCACCTAGTATGAGATATACCACATGTAGCATTATCTAAGTAATACATTTTAAGTTTTTTCTTTAAATCTTCTATTTTTCCAACTGATTTTATAACTCTAATTTTATTTTTTTCAAGAACAGCTATACCTGAGGAGTCGTAACCTCTATATTCTAAAGTTTCAAGGCCACTAATAAGAACATCTTTTACTTTTCTTTTCCCTTTATAACCTACAATTCCACACATAAACTTCTCCTTATATATTAATTATATAATATAGGACATATAAAAACACATTTTTAAAATGTGCTTTACATAAATAATTTCATAGTCCTAATCATTTGAGCGGTATATCCAATTTCATTATCATACCACGCTACTACTTTAAGAAGTACTTTTCCTTCACCTTCTATCGTACTTGTAAGAAGTCCATCTACAGTTGCTGCACTTTGTTCTGAAATTATATCGCTACTAACAATTGGATCATAAGTATATTTAATAACTTTGCTTTGATTAGATTTGAACATATTATTAACCTCTTCCGCAGTTGTTTTCTTTGATAACTCAAGAGTCATATCAATAACAGATCCATCTCCAACTGGAACTCTAAATGCAATGCCATCAAGTTTCCCTTCTAAATGAGGTAACACTTTGCCTATTTGAGAAGCTGCTCCTGTTGAAGTAGGCACTATATTTAATGATGCTGCTCTGCCTCTTCTACTTTCAATACCTTTTTTATGCGGTATATCTAATGTTTCTTGGTCATTTGTCATAGCATGTACTGTAGTCATAAACCCTTTAATTACACCATATTTATTATCAATTAATTTAAGTACAGGTGCTAAACAGTTAGTGGTACAACTTGCAGCACTTATTATTTTATCATTTTTATTTAAAATCTCATGATTAACACCATACACAATAGTTTTTACCTCATCTTTAGCAGGCGCACTTATTATTACATGTTTAGCTCCAGCATTTAAATGAGCTTGACATTTTTCTGCTGATGTAAAAATACCAGTGCATTCAAGTACAACATCAACATCCAATTCCTTCCAAGGCAAATTACTAGGATCAGCTTCCGCAAATACTTTTATTTTTCTATTACCAACAAATAATTCATCACTATCATAACTTATTTTACTATTATTTGTTCTATGAACAGAATCATACTTGTATAAATACGCAAGTTGTAAAGCATCAGTTAAATCATTTATTGCTACAACCTCAATATCTTTGTCTGTTTCTAACAATCTTAACGCACATCTTCCTATTCTACCAAAACCATTAATCGCTACTTTTAACATAAATTATCCTCCTATTCAAAATAACTATTACCAATAAATTCTCTTAATACACTTGTGCTAGGTATAATATCACTTGGTATATTTAAAAATCCTTTTAAGAAATTTAATATTCTAATTGCTTCTTCATAATTAGGAGTATCTTTACTTATTGAATATAGTAAAGGCTCTGCATAAGTTCTTAAAACTCCTATTTCGTATGCTAAAGAAGTGTTTATAACCATATCTGCTTCTCTTTGATATGGATATATATAGTTTTCTTCACTATCTCTCATTTTAAGCCATTTATCAACAGTATCTTCTGCAGAATATCCTCTATGTTTATAATCCCTTACCATTCTTCTAAGTAACCTTATATCAGTAGTAGATATATGATTATGTTTATCAAGACCGAGCGGAGTAAATGGACTAATATATAATTTTAATTTATTTTTCTTTTCTATCGAAGCATTTAATTTTTCACTTATCGCATGTAAGCCTTCAACTATTAACACTTGATTTTTTTGTAAAGTAGTTGGTTTTCTTTTATACTCTTTTTCTCCAGTTATAAAATTATAAGTAGGAATAACTACTTCTTTTCCAGATAATAAACTTTTCATATGCATATTAAATAATTTAATATCTAACGCCTCAACTAT
Organism: Mycoplasmatota bacterium; assembly: GCA_012512795.1. Classification (GTDB taxonomy): domain Bacteria; phylum Bacillota_I; class Bacilli_A; order RF39; family UBA660; genus CAG-1000. Next base: position 229 of record JAAZDL010000070.1, on the reverse strand, counting down.
TTCAAATTCATATGATCCATCTTCTCTTTTAGGAGAGTCTTTTCTTTCAACAAAATAATCATCAGTAGATAAAACTAAAGCATCTACACCTTTAGATTTCAAAAATAATGCTAACTTTTTAGAAGTAGTTGTTTTCCCAGATGATGATGGACCTGAAATAAATATTGATTTTATATTTCTATTATTTTTAACTTTTAATGCTATTTCATTTAAGGCCTCATCATAAAAC
>JAAZDL010000069.1 GCA_012512795.1 Mycoplasmatota bacterium | reverse complement strand
TAAAATAATATTACTTACAGATGATATAGCAGCTAAAGCTTCTCCTCTAAAACCAAGAGAATTTATAAAGAATAAATCATTTTCAGTTTTAATTTTACTAGTTGCATGTCTACTAAAGCATAGTAAAGCATCTTCTTTACTCATACCAGTTCCATCATCTACTATTTTTATAAGTTTTGTTCCACTTTCAAGAAGTTCAACTTTTATATTACTACTTTTAGCATCAATACTATTTTCCACTAACTCTTTAACAACATTAGCTATTCTTTCAACTACTTCACCTGCGGCTATTTTATTAGCAAGTTGTTCATCCATTATATTAATTTTTTTCATATTAAATCATACTACTCCTTTTAGTAACTAATCTAGAGTCAACAGTATAAACTTTTATACTTCCTTCTTTAGAAACTCTAATAAAACCAAGACCATTAATAATAACATCAGTAGGAGAAGTTATATCAATAGTTGAAGATGGTAAAATAGTTAATTTTTCATTTTTAGATTTAATTTTTTCATATCTTAGTTTATCATTCATATAAAAACTAAAACTATTATATTTGTCTGATATATTTTCTATTCTTAAAATATCATTAACTACAATAGCATATCCACTTCTAACTTGAAATGTTTTTACTCTAAGTTCTTTTTTAGGATATAGTTTCACAACTGATGAATAATCCACAAAATTATATATAGCATTATCATCTATAAAACCAGGTGTATCTACAATAGTTAATCTTTCATTTAACTTAATAGTTATAAAAGATGCTGTTGTATTTGGAACAGAACTTGTAGTTATTATAGGTTTTTTAGATAAGCTAGTTAATATATGATTTAAAAAAGTGCTTTTTCCACTATTAGTAAATCCTACAATATATAATCTTCTCACTTTATCTTTAGTGACCATATTTACAAACTTATCTATATTATAATTTTTAACAGAACTTATACATAATATATTATCAGAATTATAAATATTATTTTTAAAGTAATCAATAAGCTTCTTTTCTTTTATGCTTTTTGGTATTATGTCTTTTTTAGTAATTAAAATATACTTATTATTTTTAAACTTATTAATATATTTTTTAATAGTATCAGTCATAGTAAGAGCATCCACTAAAAAAACAACTGAAGATATATTATCGCTATTTATATTTCTAATTATCCCATCAGTATCTATTTTTTTATCTAAAACACTATATTCTCCATAATGTTTAATTTTAAAACATCTTTCACAATAAGTAGATTTATCTATTACACTAGATTTTACAAATCCATCTTTATTAATATTATCACTTTGAAGAATAGAGCCACAACCAATACATTTTTTAGTCATAATATTTTCCTTTTCTAAATAGTTCTTTTTTTGCTAGTTTATTTAAAATAAATTTTTCTAATAAACGATTAATCATAGTAACTGAATAATCTTTATGAGTAAGTGGATTAACTAAAACACTAGTTATATCCATTCTATTAGCCCCTAAAATATCAGTTAAGAACTGATCTCCTATTGCTGCTACTTCAGTATGTTTATATTTATATCTTTCTAGTACTTTAATATATTTATCTTTCTTAGGTTTTAAAGAAAAAGCGCATGCATCTACTTCTAAATATGATTTAAATGGTTCAATTCTATATTTAGGAGCATTAGACATAATTATAACTTTAAATCCTTTCTCTTTTAGCTCATCAAACAGTCTTTTTAAGCGTTTTGTAGGCTTATTAATATGACAAGGCGTTATTGTATTATCAAGGTCAAAAATTATACATCTGATACCTTTTTTTAATAGTTTGTCATAATTAATATAGTATATACTTTTCTGATAAATATCAGGTATAAAATTCTCTAACATTATTAACACATCCTTATATAAACATTATAACAATTTTACAACTAAAAAAAAAGAACAACATTTAATTATGTTGATTCTTATTTTAATTACACTTACAACAAGCATCAATACAAACTTCAGTATTATTATTACAACAACTACAACAAGAATTATTATCATATGACTTAGAATCATTTAAATTTATATTATTATTGTAATTCATTATTACGATAGTAATTGTCACTACAACATAAACTACAAACATAAAACATAAATTTAAATTAAGTTTAGTTAATAATTTTTTCATTAATAAATCCTTTCTTCATATTCAAACTCTTGATCAAGTATTGAAACAGTATCACCATGTTTAGCTCCTAATTCTTTTAGTTCGTTATCTACACCTAAATATTTAAGTTTTCTAGCAAATCTTAAAGCAGATTCATCAGAATTAAATCTAGTCATTTTCAAAAGTTTTTCTAACTTTTCTCCTGAAACAACCCATTTATCACCTATACGTTCTATCTTATATGGTTTTTCATGCTTAAATTCATATAAAACATAATCTTCAAACTCTTCTTCTTTATATACATTTTCATCAGGTATACTCATAAGTATTTCTTTAAGTTTAAATACTAATTCTTTTGTTCCATAACTAGTAGCAGCACTAACTTCAATTATTTCTTTATTTGGAAACTCTTTTTTAAATCTTTTTAAATTTTCCTTAGATATTTCAACATCCATTTTATTAGCAACAATTACTTCAAATTTATTATATAAATTTTCACTATATTCTTTAATTTCTTTTCTTATTGTATTATAGTCCTCTATTACATCTCTATTATCTACTTGTGCCATATCTAAAATATGACATACTATTTTACATCTAGTTGCATGTTTTAAGAATTTATCTCCAAGACCTACTCCTTTAGATGATCCTTCAATAAGTCCTGGCAAGTCAGCAACTACGTAACTATATTCACCTGCTTTTACAACACCTAAATTTGGAACTAAAGTAGTAAAATGATATTCTGCCACTTTAGGTTTAGCTGCACTTATAACACTAACTAAAGAACTTTTACCTACTGAAGGAAATCCAACTAAACCAACATCAGCTAAAAGTTTTAATTCACATATAATGTTTCTTTCTTCTCCTGGTTCTCCATATTCACTAGTGTAAGGTGCTTTATTTTTATTTGATTTAAAAGCAGCATTTCCTTTTCCGCCTCTTCCACCAGATGCTATAATGCTTTCTTGTTTATCGACAGTTAAATCACAAAGAATTAAATTATTATCAATATCTTTTACAGTAGTTCCTATGGGTACTGTAATAATTGTATCTTGAGCTGTAGCACCAGTTTGATTTCTTCCTTTACCTGGACTTCCATTATTTCCTTTAATAACTTTTTTATACCTTAAATCTATTAATGTTCTAAGCCCTTTATCAGCTTTGAATATTATATTTCCTCCCCTGCCACCATTTCCACCATCAGGTCCACCTAATTCAACATACTTTTCACGTAAAAAAGAAGTGCATCCATCTCCACCTTTACCAGCAACTAGTTTTAATGTCACTTCATCTATAAACATAATATTCCTCTTTTCTTGAATATTATAACATAAACATATAAAAATAAAAAGATGCTCATCGCATCTAATTAAATATACATTGGAACTTTTTCAAATACCTCTTCTTCATTATATTCATATTCATTGAGTAAAGTTATATTTCCACTTTCTAGAGTTTTCTTAACATCAATAAGTCTTTGATTTTCTGAACCTCTAAATAATAAGTCTAAGTTTCTTTTCTCTAAAACAAATCTACCATCAACTAATATATCAATATTTTGTAAAAAATCATTATAAGCATTATTCGTTTTAGATAATTTTATTAATTCTTCAAAAGTAAATCC
>JAAZDL010000001.1 GCA_012512795.1 Mycoplasmatota bacterium | reverse complement strand
TTTGGATACTTACCAGTTGTAGGAAATGCAAGTACATGTATTACTATTGATTTAGGTACAACATATAATTTAGATGAACTTGCTATATGGAATTATTATTCCGACGGAAGAACATTTGATGATGCAATTACTTCAGTATCTGCAAATAATTCTACATGGACAACAGTGATTAATAAAATTGAACCTGATACTAATAATGGTAAAAGAGTAAATGCTTATACAAATTAAAGGAGAGTATATGAAAAAAGAAGGCTTTATATTTATGGAAACTATTGCTGTATTAATAGTTGTTGTTCTTTCCCTTACTTTGGTTTTATCAAGTTATTCTTTATATACTAGAAAAATAAAAGAAAAAAAATATTATGATAATGCTAAAGATGTATATCTTTTATATACTATAAGTAAAATGGGAACTACAAGTACTAACAATTATACAAGATTCACTTCTTCTTTTTGGGCAAACAAAGATAATTGTTCTATTTATATGGATTCTTTTTTAGGTGATTGTTCTACTTTATTTAGTGATACGAATTTGGTTAATTTTGGTGTTATAAATGATGTAACTGAAGTTACAAAAGGAATATCTACAGGACTTTACGATAATGGAGTTATTGATTATTTAAAAACTGTAAAAGTTTGTGATGATGAAATAGTATCTACTTGTAATGAAAAAATTAGATATTTACTAGGAGTATTTTACAGAGATAAGAAATATTATTATGCTTCTTTGAGAATAGGGTGATTATATGAAGAAAAATGGATTTACACTAATTGAAATAATTGTGAGTATAGCACTAGTTAGTGTTGTTCTTATTTCAATGATGGGAACTTTGATTAAACTAAAAGAAGTATATTCTCTTGTAGATGAAGATACTGATATATTAATATATGGTGCATCTATAACAAGAATTATCTCGAATGATATAATTAAAAATGGCGATATTAAAAAAATAAGTTGTAGTGAATCAGGGGAAGCATGTTCTGAATATTCTGTGTATGAGAAAATATATTTAACTCTCGGAAATGGTAAGAAGAGACTGATTGAAATAATACCTACTATAGATGATAATGATAATAATTTAAATATAGTAACTAATATAACAGCTGAAGATAATACTATAATTGGACATAAAACAGTAATAAAAAATAGTCTTAGATACACAGATACAACAGATGCAGTAAATACTAAACTTTTATATATTAAAACACTTGATTTAACAAAAACAGAAGTAGAAGAGTCTAGTACAATAAATGAAACTGTGTATGGATATAATTTTAAAGGATTTGAAGTAATAAAATATGTGTATCCAAGTGCAGTTAGGCCTACAAGCGAAGAAGATGTAATAAACATAGTAAATATTAAAATGAGTGATCAATCATTTGATCTTACACTTTATTCTTCGGCAACTCAGCCAATTGGTGGTTAAAATATAAGTTAAGATGGAGAAGTGCATGCTAAAAAAAATATACAATAAAACAATAGCCAATATAAAAGAAAACTATAAAAGTTATATACTTTTTATAGTTTTTATTCTTTTGATTTTTATTAAGTTTGATTATAATATATATTCAAATGGTGGTCTTAGTGACTTGACAAATAGAATAAA